>CAYNUN010000116.1:3041-6446 GCA_964400345.1 uncultured Methylobacteriaceae bacterium | reverse complement strand
GTAGACGGCGACGCCGAGCAGCGCGAGACCCGCGACCAGCATGCCGGTGACGGCGCCCGCCTTGAAGGCGACGTCGAGACCGCCCGCCAGCGACTGCGTGGCCGCCTGAGCCGTGCGGACGTTCGCGCGGACCGACACGTTCATGCCGATGAAGCCCGCGATGCCCGACAGAACCGCGCCGATGGCGAAGCCGATCGCGACAGTGACGCCCAGCAGCCAGGCGATGATGACGAAGAGCACCGCCCCGACGATGCCGATGGTGGCGTATTGCCGCGCGAGATAGGCCTGCGCGCCCTCGCGGATGGCCTCCGCGATCTCCTGCATGCGGGCCGAGCCTGCATCCCGATTATTGACGTCGGAAATCGCCCAGGCCCCGTAGGCGACCGCGAGCAGCCCCCCGAGAATGATGAACCAGATCATGTTGCCGTCCTTGTGTCCCGATGCCGCGGAGTTCTTTCCTCGCGTTCAGTGTGGAATCGGGCCGCGGTCTTCCCCGATCCGGTGCGAGGTGAGGGAATGTTCGCAAATCGGCGGAAGCGGTGCAAATCCGCCTTTGGAGTTCATGCGAGGGCGGGCGTCGCGCGGCGACGCGCCAGCCAGACGAGGGCGACGAGCGCGACCACGACGGGCGGGAACACCACGTAATTCACGGCCTCCCATCCATAGATCGTGAGCAGCTTTCCGGAGGAGAAGGAGCCGAAGGCCATGGTCCCGAAAACGAGAAAATCGTTGAAGGACTGGACCTTGTTGCGCTCCTCCGGGCGATGCGTATCGGTCACCATCGCCGAGGCGGCGACGAAACCGAAGTTCCAGCCGACGCCGAGCAGGATCAGCCCGATCCAGAAATGCGCGACCGTGGTGCCGTGAAGATCGACGAGCGCGGCGGCGGCGGTGATCAGCAGACCCGCCGCCACGATCCGGCGCGCACCGAATCGGGTGATCAGCGAACCCGTGAAGAAGCTCGGCCCGTACATCGCCATCACATGCCATTGGATGGCGAGATTGGAGGCCGTCAGCGGGTGGCCGCACAATTTCATCGCGAGCGGCGCGGAGGTCATCACGAGGTTCATCAAACCGTAGGTGACGACGCCGCAAAGGGCGGCGACGAGAAAGCCGGGACGCACGACGATCTCGCCCAAGGGGCGGCCTTTGGCGCCCGCTTCCTGCCCGATCGGTGCGGGCGGCGGCGCCTTGACGAAGATCAGTACGGCCATCGCGACCAATGCCACGAAGGCCTGCGTCAGATAGCTCGCGGCGAAGAGATAGGGCTGCCAGAGATCCATGGTCAGGCTGACGATCTGCGGGCCGAGAACGCCGGCGAAGACGCCGCCCGCCATGGTCCAGGAGATCGCCTTGGCCCTGAAGGCGGGGCTCGCGGTATCGGCCGCAGCGAAACGGTAGGACTGCGCCACGGCGGCGTAGATCCCGCCCATGAAGGTGGCCGCGCAATACAGGAAGAAGGAGCCGAGAAACACCGCCAAGGCGGCCGTCACGCCCATCAGCATCCCCATGACCGCACCGACCATGAAGGACGCACGCCGGCCGTAGCGCCGTGCGATCATCCCCACGGGGAGCGTTCCGGCCGCCATGCCGAGGACGAACACGGTGATCGGCAGCGTGGCGAGGCCCGGCTCGGGCGCGAGCGTCGCGCCGGTGATGGCGCCCGTCGCGAAGATCACGGACGCATTGGCCCCCGCGAGCGCCGTGGCGGCGGCCAGGAGCAGAGCGTTCCGACGCGCGAGCGCGTCTCCGCCGAGCGGTTCCGCCTTTTCGAGAGCATCCGCCGTCATGTCGCTTCCCCACCGGGCTTTTTTCTTCTGCCGTCTCGCGCTTCACGCCCGAGTCGGCTCTGCATTCCCCGGCGATTGTAAGCGTAAATGGACGCCGTCCGCTGCGCGCCCCGCGCATGGCGGTCGCGGATTCCGACATGACGGGCGTGGCCCGCGGCGGATCAGAAATGCGAATAGGACGCGCGCGACAGCGAGACCGGATCGCCTTTCCGCGAGAGTCGGAGCGGCGCGTCGCCCGCCTCCACGCGGCCGATCGCGGCGATCGGAATGCCGAGGCTGCGGGCCGCGTCGCGCAGGGCATCCCAATTCTCAGGCGGCATCGCGAGCAGAAGTTCGTAGTCGTCGCCGCCCGTCACGGCGGATTCAAACCATGAGCTTTCCGCCACAAGCGACTCCGCCGCCTTCGAAAACGGGATGTGACCGAGATCGATCACGCCCGTGACGCCGGAGACGCGCAGCATCTTCGCGCAATCGCCGACGAGGCCGTCGGACACGTCCATGGCCGCGTCCACGACCGTGCGCAGATGCGGAGCCAAAGCGCTGCGCGGGCGCGGATGCAGATAACGATCGAGGAGGAACGCCGCATCCGCGCTTTTCATCCGCGCCGCGGTATCCGGATCACGCCGCAGACGAAGACCCAGCGCCGCGTCGCCGATCGTGCCCGTGACGGCGATGATGTCGCCCGCCCTCGCACCGGTGCGCGGAACCATCAGCCCGGACGGCACGGAACCGAATGCGGTGACGGAAACGGTCAAAGGCCCCGGCGTCCGGACCGTATCGCCCCCGATCAACCGGATGCCCGTCGGCTCCGCCGCCTTTTCGAGCCCCGCCGCGAAGGCCGCGAGCAGACCTTCGTCCGGCTCACCGGGCAAAGCGAGCGTCAGCAGATAGGCGACGGGATCGGCCCCTTTGGCGGCGAGATCCGACAGATTGACCGCAAGCGCCTTGACCGCGATCGAGGCGGGGGGATCGTCCGGGAAGAAATGCACCCCGGCCACGAGCGCATCGACCGTCACGACCAGATCGCAGCCCGGCGGCGGCGTCAGACAGGCCGCATCGTCCTTCAGGCCCAGCCCGGCGGGCCCGGCGAGGGGTGCGAAGAAGCGCGCGATGAGATCGTCTTCGGTCATCGGCGGAAGTTAGAGCCTGATCGCGACCGGGAGAAGGCGACGGACCGGACCGCTTCGAAAGAAAGCGCGAAGACGCGGATGTCCGCATGCGCGGGCATGACGGACGAGTTGCGGAACGGAAGGCAGCCTCGTCTTCACCGCCGGGCGTCGAGTTCGCCCGTACGCCAATGCCGTGCCATGCGGTCGAGCACGGCGTTCGCCATGCCCGTCTCCTCGCCTTCGTAGAAGGCGCGGATCACGTCCACATATTCGCTGATGACGACCTTGGCCGGAATGTCCTTGCGGCGCAGAAGCTCGTAACCGCCCGCGCGCAGACCTGCCCGAAGCACCGCCTCGACGCGGACCAGCGGCCAGCCTTCGGCGAGGGTGTCGTCGATGCGGCGATCGATGTCGACCTGATGCTTGACGACCCCGGAGACGATGTCGCGGAAGAATTCCTCCTCCGCTTCCTTCATCTCGACGCCTTCGATCTCACGCCCCATCCA
>CAYNUN010000116.1:0-3031 GCA_964400345.1 uncultured Methylobacteriaceae bacterium | reverse complement strand
GATAGAGCGCCTGCACGGCGGCGAGCCGCGCGGCGGAACGTTTCTCGCCCTTCGACATGTCAGGCACCTTTCCCGGAAGCCGCGCGCTTGAGACGCAGCACCGCCAGCGCGGCCTCGACCGCGCCGCCGCCCTTGTTCATGTCGGAGACGCGCGCGCGGGCCCAAGCCTGCGCCTCGTTCTCGACGGTGAGAATTCCGTTGCCGAGCGGGAGCCTGCGGGCGACCGCGAGATCCATCAGCGCGCGCGAGCTTTCGCCCGCCACGATGTCGTAATGGCCCGTCTCGCCGCGGATGACGCAGCCGAGAGCCACCGCCGCGTCATAGGGGCGACCCGCCTCCGCGGCGGCGTCGAGCAGGATCGCGATCGTCGCGGGGATTTCGAGCGCACCGTCGACCGTGACGACGTCCGCGATCGCGCCCGCCCGTTCGGCCGCGGCCCGCGCCCCGGCGAGCAGCTCGTCGGCGATGCCGTCGTAGAAGCGGGCTTCGACCACGAGGATGCGGGCGCCCGGTACGGGCTCGCCCGCCGGACGATGAGGAGACTGAGCGACCATGGACCTGACCTTCGTACGGGCGAGGTCAGTAGCCCTCGGCGCGCGCCTGCGCAAGCCGTGCCGCGTAGCGCGCCATCAGATCGACTTCGAAATTGATCGGATCGCCCGCCTTCCGGTCGCCCCAGGTGGTGACCTGAAGCGTGTGCGGAATGAGCAGAACGGAGAACATGTCGCCCGCGACGGAGTTGACCGTCAACGACGTGCCGTCGAGCGTGACCGACCCCTTTTCGGCCACGAAGCCCGCCAGATGGCGCGGCACGCGCAGATCGAAGCGCGCGGTCGCGGCCCAAGGCCCCTCCCCGCCCGTGACCTCGGTGCGCGTCGCGAGTTCCGCGACGGCGTCGACATGGCCCGTGACGATATGGCCGCCCAGCTCGTCGCCGATCTTGAGCGAGCGTTCGAGATTGATGCGCGTGCCCTCGCGCCAAGCCCCGACCGTCGTCCGCGCCAGCGTTTCGGCCGCCGCGTCGACCTCGAAAAAGCAACCGCCGCCCTCGCGCGGGCCGAAGCGTACCACCGTCATGCATACGCCCGAACAGGCGATGGACGCGCCGAGCTCGATGGTGGCGGCGTCGTAGGAGGCGTGGATGCGGAGCCGGCGCAGCCGCTCCTCCGGCGCTTCGACGGACGCGACGGTGCCGACGTCGGTGACGATCCCGGTGAACATCAGGCGGTCCTCAGGAAGTGTTCGATGCGGTCCGGGCCGTAAATGGAGGCGGGCAGCGGCTCGAACAGGGCCGCATCGGCGAGCGCCCGCCCGAGACGGGGGCCGACGGCGGGAACGCCCGGCCGGCCGAGCGGCGTCTCGTTGATGATGAGCGCGACCTCGTCGACGAGCCCTTCGGCGGCGAGCGCGTCGGCGAGGGTCGGCCCGCCCTCGCTCATGATCCGGGTGACGCCGCGTTCGCCCAAGGCCTGCAGCGCGCAGGCGAGATCGACATGACCGCCCTTGCGCGGGACGCGGATGACGTCGACCGCATGGGCGCGCAACGCGGCCTCGCGCGGCAGAGGCGCATCGTCGGCCGCGACGACCCAGGTCGGAACGTCGCGGGCGGTGCGCACGAGTTTCGCCGTGGCGGGCGTGCGCAGGTCGGTGTCGATGACGATCCGGATCGGGCTTTCCGTCTCCAGCCCCGGCAGGCGGCAGGTGAGCTGCGGATCGTCGGCGAGGACCGTGCCGATGCCCACCATGATCGCATCGGCGAGCGCGCGCTCGACATGCACGCGCGAGGAGCCGATCGGCCCCGTGATCATCAGCTGCTTGCCAGGCTCCGCCGCGGCGAAGCCGTCCGCGGTGCGGGCGAGCTTGAGGAAGACGCCGGGGCGGCCCAGCGTGACGCGCCGGATGTGCCCGAGATGCGCCCGGAAGGCCTCGCGTGCGCAGACCCCGACATCGACAGCCACGCCCGCGGCGCGCAGCAGCGCATGGCCGCGGCCCGCGACGCGGGGATCGGGATCCTCGACGGCGGTGACGACGCGGGCGACGCCCGCGGCGATCATCGCCTCGGCGCAGGGCGGCGTGCGGCCGTGATGGGAACAGGGTTCGAGCGTGACGGTCATGACCGCGCCGCGCGCGGCCGCGCCCGCCGCTGCGAGCGCCTCCGTCTCTGCATGGGGGCGGCCGCCGGGCGCGGTCCAGCCGCGGCCCAGCACGAGCGGGCCCTCGGGCGTCGGCCGCCAGACCACCGCGCCGACCGACGGGTTCGGCCAGGTGTTGCCGAGGCCGCGCCGCCCGATCGACAGCGCATGATGCATGACGGCCGCCTCGTCGCTCGCCGAAGCCCGGAGCGTCGCGACGGGATCGAGAAGGATCATGACGGCGCCCGCGTCGCCGCCGGGGCGGACTCGGGATCCTCGCTCGACAATTCTCCGAGGAGATCCTCGAAGTCCTTCGCCTCGCGGAAATTCTTGTAGACCGAGGCGAAGCGCACATAGGCGACGTCGTCGAGGCCCTTGAGCCCTTCCATCACCAATTCGCCGATCTGTTCGGAGGAGATTTCCGCCTCGCCCGAGCTTTCGAGCTGGCGGACGATGCCGTTGACCATGCGCTCGATGCGCTCCGCATCGACGGGGCGCTTCCTGAGCGCGACCTCGACGGAACGCTGCAGCTTGTCCCTATCGAAGGGGATCCGCCGGCCCGAGCGCTTGACCACCGTCAATTCGCGCAGCTGGACGCGCTCGAAGGTGGTGAAGCGGCCGCCGCAATCCGGGCAGACGCGGCGGCGGCGGATGGCCGAGTGATCGTCGCTCGGCCGCGAATCCTTCACCTGCGTCTCGAGGCCGCCGCAATAGGGACAACGCACGACGGACCGCCTTTCCTCGACGCGCTCAGGCGTAGATCGGGAAGCGGCGGGTGAGTTCGTGCACCCGATCCTTCACGGAAGCCTCGACCGCGGCGTTGCCGCCCTCGCCGTTCCGGGCGAGACCGTCGAGCGTCTCCACGATCAGCTCGCCGACGCGCTTGAACTCCGCCGTGC
>CAYNUN010000115.1:0-6557 GCA_964400345.1 uncultured Methylobacteriaceae bacterium | reverse complement strand
ACGACCCGGGGCCCGGCGATCTGGCCGTCCTTGGTGACGTGGCCGACGAGGATCAGCGCCGCGCCGCTCGTCTTGGCGTAGCGGATGAGAAGCTGCGCGGAGCCGCGCACCTGCGTGACCGTGCCGGGCGCGGCTTCGACCGATTCGGACCACATGGTCTGGATGGAATCGATGACGACGAGCGCGGGCGCGGGACCGTTCGACAGGGTCGCGATGATGTCTTCGACATTGGTTT
The DNA here is from genome assembly GCA_964400345.1 of uncultured Methylobacteriaceae bacterium. Classification (GTDB taxonomy): domain Bacteria; phylum Pseudomonadota; class Alphaproteobacteria; order Rhizobiales; family Beijerinckiaceae; genus JAIXZO01. Next base: position 6,322 of record CAYNUN010000115.1, on the reverse strand, counting down.
CGGCGGCGAGTTCGACCGGGGCGGAGGTGAGCTGAAGGCGTTCCGCCCGCAGACGGACCTGCCCGACCGCTTCTTCGCCCGAGATGTAGACGACGCGGTTGCCCGACTTCGCCAAGGCGCCGCAGGCCTGCATCAGCAAAGTGGATTTGCCGATGCCGGGATCGCCGCCCAGAAGGATGACCGAACCGCGCACGAAGCCGCCGCCCGTGACGCGGTCCAATTCGGCGATGCCCGCGGGAATCCGCGGCGCGTCCATGCTCGCGCCCGAAAGGCCTTCCAGCGGGAAGACGCGGCCCTTGTGTCGGCCCGCCGGGCCGCGCGGACCCGACCCGCCCGGAAGCGGGGGCGGAGCGCTCTCTTCCGCGATCGTGTTCCAGCCGCCGCAGGCGTCGCAGCGTCCCTGCCAGCGGCCGTAGACCGCGCCGCAGGACTGGCAGGCGAAGGAGGCGGCGCGCTTGGCCATTCAGATTCCGATCTCGCGGCGGGAATGCCGACGGCCGAGGCTCGTGAGGATCTCATAGCCGATCGTGCCGGCGTTGCGACCGACGCGGTCGACGTCCAGTTCGCCGCCGATGAACACGGCCTCGTCGCCGCGCTTCGCACCTTCGACGCCCGTGACGTCGAGGGCGAGGAGATCCATGGAGATGCGGCCGACGACGGGGCAGAGCACGCCCTGCACCAGAGCTTCGGCGTGCCGCTCGCCCGTCGCCGCGGAACCGGAACGCGGGAAGCCGTCGGCATAGCCCAGACAGACGGTGGCGATGCGGCTCGGCCGCTCGGCCGTCCAGATGCCGTTGTAGCCGACCGCGTCCCCGGGCCGAACGTCGCGGACCTGAAGGAGCGGCGCGGCGAGGTGCACGACGGGCCGCATCGGGTTCTCGTGGCCGGGCGCGGGATTGCCGCCGAACAGCGCATAGCCGGGGCGCACGAGATCGTGATGGACGTCCGGCCCCAGAAGAATGCCCGCGGAATTGGACAGGCTCGCCTTCATCCCCGGAAACAGGGCGCGCGCCTCGCGGAAGGCCGCGATCTGCCGTTCGTTGAGGGGGTTCTCCGGCTCTTCGGCGGAGACGAGATGGCTCATCAGAAGCGTGATCTCGAAGCCGAGCGTGTTGTCGCGCCGTCGAGCGGCGGCCTCGCCCCACAGGGCGGGGGGGAGGCCGAGGCGGTTCATGCCCGTGTCGACATGCAGCGCGGCCTCGCCGGGCAGTTCCGTCGCGTGGACGTAATCGGACCAGTCGGCCAGTTCTTCCGGCGAGCCGAGCACGGGGCGCAGCCGCCACGGGCCGTAGTCGCCCGCCGTGCCGGGGACGAGGCCGTTGAGCACATAGATGACGGCGCGCGGCGCGACTTCGCGCGCGCGGATTCCCTCGCTCACATGGGCGACGAAGAAGGTGCGGCACCCGTCGGCCGCCAGCGCGCGCACCGCGCCTTCGAGGCCGGTGCCGTAGGCGTCGGCCTTGACCACGGCGGCGCATTCCGCGGACCCGACGATGCGGGCGAGACGGCGGCGGTTTTCGACCAGAGCGCCGCGGTCGATGACGAGTTCAGCGGACATCGGGTCCTCGTTTCGCTCCTGTCGTCTTGGCGAGCCCGGTCGAGCGCGCGGCCTTCTCCCCTTGCGGGAGAAGGTGGCGCGAAGCGCCGGATGAGGGGTTTTGCGACCTCACGGCGGAAGCCGAACACGACGTCCGACGAATACCGACGATCGCAAGACCCCTCATCCGGCCCGCCTGCGGCGGTCCACCTTCTCCCGCAGGGGGAGAAGGGGCGCGCCCTCCCGGCGAAAGGAGTGCACCTTCGATCCGAGGTTTCGGCGGACGACGCCCCGGAACGGCTTACATCCGTTCGGGCAGATTGTCCTCGTTCGCGAGATTCGAGAAGCGCGTGATCTCGGCGTCGAATTGGAGCTGGACGGTGCCGGTGGGTCCGTGACGCTGTTTGCCGATGATCACTTCGGCGCGGCCATGGACCTGGTCCATCTCCGACTGCCATTTGAAATGCTCTTCGGTGCCGGGCTTCGGCTCCTTGTTCTTGAGATAGTATTCCTCGCGATAGACGAACATGACGACGTCCGCGTCCTGCTCGATCGAGCCGGATTCGCGGAGGTCGGACAGTTGCGGGCGCTTGTCGTCGCGGTTTTCGACCTGACGCGAGAGCTGGGACAGGGCGATGATCGGGACGGAGAGCTCCTTCGCCAGCGCCTTGAGGCCCGTGGTGATCTCGGTCAGTTCCTGCACGCGGTTCTCGCCCTTCTTGGACGAGCCGGACAGGAGCTGGAGATAGTCGACGACCAGCATGTCGAGGCCCTTCTGCCGCTTGAGGCGGCGCGCCCGGGCGGTGAGCTGGGCGATGGAGATGCCGCCCGTCTGGTCGATGTAGAAGGGCACGCGCTCCATCTCGCGCGCGGCGTCGGCGATGCGGGCGAATTCGTCCTCGCGGATCTCGCCGCGGCGGATCTTGTAGGAGGCGACGCCCGATTGCTCGGCGATGATACGGGTGGCGAGCTGTTCGGCCGACATTTCGAGCGAGAAGAAGCCGACGATGCCGCCGTCCACCCGCTTGATCGTGCCGTCGGGCTGTTTTTGACCCTGATAGGCGCGCGCCACGTTGAAGGCGATGTTGGTGGCGAGCGCGGTCTTGCCCATCGCGGGACGGCCGGCGAGGACCACGAGGTCGGAGGGCTGCAGGCCGCCCATCATGCGGTCGAGATCGCTCATGCCCGTGGCGATGCCGGAGAGCTTGCGGTCGCGCTTGTAGGCCTCCGCCGCCATGTCGACGGCGGCGCGCAGCGCTTCGGAGAAACCGAGGAAGCCGCCTTCGTAGCGGCCCGTTTCGGCGAGTTCGTAGAGGGCGCGCTCGGCCTCCTCGATCTGCTCCCGGGGCGAGGCTTCGACGGGGGCGTCGAAGGCGACGTTGACCATGTCTTCGCCGATCTTGATCAGCCGGCGGCGCTGGGCGAGGTCGTAGATCGTGCGGCCGTAGGCCTCGGCATTGATGACGCTCGTCGCCTCGGCGGCGAGGCGGGCGAGATATTGGGAGACGGTGAGGCCGCCCAGATCCTGATCGCCCAGAAAGGTCTTCATCGTGATCGGCGTCGCGAGCTTGCCCGCGCGGATCAGCGAATTGGCGACCTCATAGATGCGGCGGTGGATTTCCTCGTGGAAATGGGACGCGTCGAGGAAGTCCGAACAGCGGTAATAGGCGTCGTTGTTGACGAGGATCGCGCCGAGAAGCGCCTGCTCCGCCTCGATGTTGTGGGGGGCGGTGCGGTACTGCGGTTCGGGATCGGGCAGACGGACGACGCTGTTCGCCATGGGCGGACGATCCCTCGGATGGATGGTGCTCGTTCGGGATGCTTAGCGCTCGCGGGACGCGGGCTGAAGCGCGGTTCGAGAACTCACAGATCGTCCACACGTTTATTCGCGGGACCGCGTGTTTCCGCTTGCTTGTGTCGGCGGGACGAATGCGGAGGGCCGGGAAGACGTGGATGCCCGCATGCGCGGGCATGACGGGGAGGGAAGGGCGAGCGGACAAGCAAACGGCGGCCCGGAGGCCGCCGCTTTTTCTTCCTTCATGGTGAGGAGCCCGGCGGAGCCGGGCGTCTCGAACCACGGCGGGCGTCGAACCTCGAAAACTTCGTGGTTCGAGACGGCCCTTTCGGGCCTCCTCACCATGAGGTTTTCCGTGATGCCTCAGCCGACGATCTCGTTGCCGGCGAAGAACTGCGCGATCTCGATCGCGGCGGTTTCGGCGGCGTCGGAGCCGTGGGCGGTGTTCTCGCCGACCGACTTGGCGAAGAGCTTGCGGATCGTGCCGTCGGCCGCATTGGCGGGGTTCGTCGCGCCCATCACTTCACGGTAGCGGGCGATCGCGTTCTCGCCTTCGAGAACCTGCACCACGACCGGGCCGGAGATCATGAAGTCGACGAGTTCGCCGAAGAAGGGGCGCTCGCGATGCACGGCGTAGAAGGTCTCGGCCTGTTCGCGCGTCATGCGGATGCGCTTCTGCGCGACGATGCGCAGACCCGCCTTCTCGATGACGGCGTTGACCTGACCCGTGAGGTTCCGCTCGGTCGCGTCGGGCTTGATGATCGAAAAGGTGCGCTCGAGAGCCATGCTCGTTCCTGCCGAAAGAGGGGAAATTTCCTTGAAGGTCGCGGGCTTATACAGAAGGCGCATCCGGGCGACAACCCGGGCGGCCCTGCTAGAGCGCCGCGGCCACGGCTTCGAGCGCCATCAGGATGCCGAGGAGGCAGGCCGCCGCCGCGAAGGCGAGAGCCGCCGGAGAGAAGCTTTCCATGAGTGTTCCCCCACGACTTCAGGGTCTCGACGACCCGTGGTCTCCGATTCGGCGGGCCGAAAGGCGGCGCGTCCGTGGCGGAAAAGGGCCGAAACCGCTCAATGCGGGCTGAGAAGGGCGGGGGCCGCGGCGTCGCCCGCCACGCGGACCCGGCCGCCGTCGAGAACGGCGCGGCCCGAGGCGACGAGGGAAAGCGCCAGCGGATAAAGGCGGTGCTCGGCCTCGAGCACCCGGGCGGCGAGCGTGTCGGGCGTGTCGTCGGACAGGACGGGCACGGCGGCCTGCGCGACGATGGGACCGGCGTCGACGTCGGGAACGACGTGATGGACGGTGCAGCCGTGGATCTTCACGCCCTCGGCGATCGCGCGCTCATGCGTGTGAAGGCCGCGGAAGGACGGCATCAGCGAGGGGTGGATGTTGATGAGGCGACCGGTCCAACGGCCGATGAACCAGGGCGTCAGCACCCGCATGAAGCCCGCGAGGCAGACGAGTTCGACGCCCGCTTCGACGAGGGCGGCGTCGACGGCGCGCTCGAAGCTTTCGCGATCCGGGAAGGCCTTGTGGTCGACGGTCAGCGTCGGAAGGCCGGCGGCGGCGGCGCGGTCGAGGCCGGGCGCGCCGGGGCGGTTCGACAGGACGAGCACGAACTCGGCCGGATAGGTGGGGTCCGCGGCGGCGGCGATGAGCGCCGTCATGTTCGAGCCGCGGCCCGAGATCAGGATCGCGGTTCTCTTGCGCGGCGTCGTCACGGGAGGAGGTTTCCGGAGGTCCGCACGCGCTCGCCGCCCTCATGGGCGATCACGTCGCCCAGCCGGACGACCGTTTCGCCTTCGGCCGCGAGGGCGGCCGACACCGCATCCGCCTTCGCGGCGTCCACGACGACGACCATGCCGATGCCGCAATTGAAGGTGCGCAGCATCTCGTATTCCACGACGCCGCCCGCGGCGGCGAGCCAGCGGAAGACCGGCAGGACCGGAACGGCCGCGAGATCGAGCCGCACGCCCGTGCCTTCGGGCAGGACGCGGGGGATGTTGTCGATGAAGCCGCCGCCCGTGATGTGGGCGAGCGCCTTGATCGCGCCCGTCGCGCGGATCGCGGCGAGCACCTGCTTCACATAGACGCGGGTCGGCGCGAGCAGCGCCGCGCCGAGCGTCGTCTCGGGGGCGAAGGGGGCGGGGGCGGCATAGGACAGGCCGGAGCGCTCGACGATACGGCGGACGAGCGAATAGCCGTTCGAATGGACGCCCGAGGAGGCGAGGCCGAGCAGCACGTCGCCGGGGCCGACATCGGGGCGGGGGAGGAGGGTTCCGCGTTCCGCCGCACCCACCGCGAAGCCCGCGAGATCGTAGTCGCCGCCGCGATAGACGCCCGGCATTTCGGCCGTCTCGCCGCCGATCAGCGCGCAACCCGCGAGGAGACACCCCTCCGCGAGGCCCTTGTCGACCGCGGCTCCGACCTCGGGCGCGAGCTTCCCGGTGGCGAAATAATCGAGGAAGAACAGAGGCTCGGCGCCCTGCACCACGATGTCGTTGACGCACATGGCGACGAGATCGATGCCGATCGTGTCGTGCACGCCCGTCTCGATCGCGATCTTGAGCTTGGTGCCGACGCCGTCGTTCGCCGCGACGAGGATGGGATCCTTGAAGCCCGCGGCCTTCAGATCGAACAGTCCGCCGAAGCCGCCGATCTCCGCATCGGCACCGGGACGGCGCGTCGCACGCACCAGCGGCTTGATCGCGTCGACGAGGGCGTTGCCCGCATCGATGTCGACGCCCGCATCGGCATAAGTGAGGCCGTTCGGCCGCTCGTCATGGTTCATCGTCGCGTCCCCGTCGTCAGGCCGGGGATAAGCCGCCCGCGTCGCGCGGGCAAGGGCGGAAAGCGGCGGGCAGGCGCGTGAAAATCCGGAGTTGCGATTCGGTTGGACCGTCAACCGCCGGTTCGTCGACACGAATCCATAATCATTTATTGATAAATTTAAGAATTAGATTAATATACTTCAGGTTGCACGATCATGAGC
>CAYNUN010000114.1:0-6599 GCA_964400345.1 uncultured Methylobacteriaceae bacterium | reverse complement strand
TTTTTTTTTTTTTTTTTTTTTTTTTTTTTTTTTTTTTTTTTTTTTTTTTTTGGTTCGTCCGCATGATAGACGGCCTCCGTCGCCGTCGGCCGTCGGGCCGACGGCGACGGAAGAGCGATCCGGAGCGGCCGGGACGTCAGTTGGAACGGCGCAGCGCCTCGGTCGCCTGTTCGGCGTCGTCGGGCGCGGAACGCCCCTGCGCCTCGATGTCGTCGGCGACCGAGCGCAGCCAAGCGGCGAATTCGGCGGCTTCCGCGTTGAGCATGACCTTCGCGATCGCGACCAGCATGGTCGCGCATTCGGCCTGTCGCCGAATGTCTTCCGGCCGTTCGAGCATGGCGTCCCCTCTCCCGAAGTTGCCGGCCTCAACGAGCGAGCGGACGAAGAGTTCCGCAAAGGAATCATCCTTCATCCTTCATCCATGCCGCAGGACGGGAACTTTTCCGTCGTATTCCGGTTGTCGAATTGAAATACGCTCATCATTCCTGTCGTTCGATTTTGAAATCTCCCGCTTTCGATCATGCCGCCCGTCGTCTTTTCGTCGAACCGCTGCGTCGACGCGGGGCATTGTTCAAACCTTCGACAAGGACATCAGGCACCATGCCGCCACTGCACCATGCCGAATACGGCACGACGACTTTTCCCGCCGCACGCAATGCGGAGCGACCTCTGTTCCTCTGTCTCTCGCATCTGCGCTGGGATTTCGTCTGGCAGAGGCCGCAACACCTGCTCAGCCGCGCCGCGGAGCGCCGTCGCGTCGTCTTCTTCGAGGAGCCGCGCATCGCCGACGTCGAGGCCCCGCGCCTCGCGACGGTCCTGCGCCCCGGCGGCGTCACCGTCGTCACGCCCGAAATTCCCGCGGGCATGACGCCCGCGGCGGTCATCGCGGCGCAGAAGGCGCTGCTCGATCGTCTCCTCGCCCGCGAGGCCGTCGATCCCGCCGTTCTCTCGTACTATTCGCCCGCCGCAATGGCCTTCACCGAGCATGTCGCCGCCGACGTCGTCGTCTACGACTGCATGGACGAGCTCGCCAACTTCAAGGACGCTCTCGCCCGCTTGCGGGATCAGGAGCGGCGGCTGTTCGCCCGCGCCGACCTCGTCTTCACGGGCGGGCGCAGCCTCTACGAAGCCAAGAAGCGTCTGCATCCCCGCATCCACGCCTTTCCGAGCAGCATCGACAAGAAGCATTTCGCGCGCGCCCGCAACGGCGGGCTCGAAGACCCCGCCGAACAGCGCGACCTGCCCCATCCCCGCATCGGCTTTTTCGGCGTCATCGACGAGCGCATGGACATGCGCCTTCTCGCCCATGCGGCGGATCTGCGTCCGGACTGGCACTTCGTCATGGTCGGCCCGGTGGTGAAGATCGACGAGGCCGAATGCGTGCGTCGGCCGAACGTGCACTGGCTCGGCGCGCGGTCCTATCGCGACCTGCCGAACCACCTCGCCCATTGGGACGCGGGCTTCATGCCCTTCGCGCTCAACGAGGCGACGCGCTTCATCTCGCCGACCAAGACCCCGGAATTCCTCGCCGCGGGCCTGCCCGTGGTCTCCACCCCCATCGCCGACGTCGTGCGTCCCTACGGCGAGGCGGGCCTCGTCTTCATCGCGAACGGCGGCGCCGATCTCGTCGCCAAGCTCGAAACCGCCCTCCAAAGACCCCGCACCGCATGGCTCGCGGCGGTCGACGCCGCCTTGTCCGGCATGTCCTGGGACCGCACCTGGAACGCCATGGCGGCCCTCGTCGACGAGCGCCTCAGCCTGTCCGGCCGCATGAAGACCGCCCGCCGCGGCACAGGCGCAATGAAGGAGACCGCCCGTGTTTGATTGGCTCGTCATCGGCGCCGGCTTCGCCGGCAGCGTGCTCGCGGAACGGCTCGCCCGCGTCCGCAACGAGCGCGTGCTCGTCGTCGATCGCCGCAACCATATCGGCGGCGACGCCTTCGATCATTACGACGAGGCGGGCGTGCTCATCCATCGCTACGGCCCGCACGTCTTCCATACGGATGCGCAGCCGATCGTCGACCATCTCTCGCAATTCACCGAATGGCGTCCCTACGAGCACCGCGAGCTCGCCGAAGCGGACGGTCGGCTCGTCCCGTTTCCGATCAACCGCACCACGCTCGACGCGCTCTACGGCCTCTCGCTCGACTCCGACGAAGCCGTCGAAGCCTTCTTCCGCAGCAAGGCCGAGCCGCGGGCCGAGATCCGGACCTGCGAGGACGTCCTCGTCTCGCGCATCGGCCGCGAACTCTACGAGACCTTTTTCCGCGGACCCCTGCGCGGGCGATGGGGGGTCGATCCCTCGCGGCTCGACAAGGCCTTCGCGGCGGACATCCCGATCCGCACCGACGCGAACGACCGCCGTTTCGACCACGCCTTCCAAGCCATGCCGAAGCACGGCTACGCGCGGATGTTCGAGCGCATGCTCGACCATCCCAACATCAAGATCATGCTGCAGACCGACTATGCCGAGGTGCGGCGCGGCATCTCCTTCAAGCGCATGATCTTCACCGGATCGATCGACGAATTCTTCGATCACCGCTTCGGCAAGCTGCCCTACGCCTCGCTGCGCTACGAACACCGGACGCTGGATACGCCGCGCTTCCAGCCCGTCGCGATCGTCGAGCGTCCGCAGGGCGAGACCCCTTCGCGCATCATCGAATACAAGCACATCACCGGGCAGGACCACCCGCGCACGACGATCGCCTACGAGCATCCCTCGGCCGACGGCGAACCCTGCCGCCCGATCCCGACGCCGGAAAACGCGGCGCTCTTCAAACGCTACGAGCAGCTCGCGCGGGCGACGCCGAACGTCTGGTTCGTCGGGCGTCTCGCCGACTACCGCTATTACGACATGGACGAGGTGGTCGGGCAGGCGCTCGCGACCTTCGGCAAGATCGACGCCGCGCTCGGCACCGGCGCCAAGCGCGCCCGTGCGGTCATGCAGGCCTCATGATGAACGCGTCGGACCCGCGAGCGGAGCCGCCCGAACTCTGGGGCGGCTTCGAATGCACCGTCGTCCGCATCGGCGACCGTTTCCGCGACCAGATGGCGCTGACCTGCCACCATCGCCGCCCGGAGGATCTCGACGCCGTCGCGGAACTCGGCATCCGCACGCTGCGCTATCCCGTCGTCTGGGAGACGATCTCGCCCGAAGGGCCCGACGAGGAGGATTGGAGCCTGCACGACGCGCGGCTCGGCCGGCTCCGCGACCTCGGCATCCGCGTGATCGCGGGCCTCGTCCATCACGGAAGCGGTCCGCGCCGCACGAACCTTCTCGATCCCGCCTTCCCGCAGCTTCTCGCCCGCCACGCCGAACGCGTCGCGCGGCGCTATCCGTGGATCGAGGACTTCACCCCGATCAACGAGCCGCTGACCACCGCGCGCTTCTCCGCGCTCTACGGCCACTGGCATCCGCATGCCCGCGACGAGCGCAGCTTCGCGCATGCGCTGGTCCATCAATGCCTCGCCGTCGTCGAATCCATGCGCGCGATCCGGCGGATCACGCCGCAGGCCCGCCTCGTCCAGACCGAGGATCTCGGCAAGACCTTCGCGCGCCGGCCGCTCGCCCATCAGGCCGAATACGAGAATCTCCGGCGCTGGCTCAGCCTCGATCTGCTGACGGGCCGGGTCGACCGCGCCCATCCCTGGCACGAAATCCTGCGCCGACACGGCGTCTCCGAAGCCGCGCTGGCGACCTTCGCCGCGGGCGAGGCCGTGCCCGACATCGTCGGCATCAACCACTATCTCACAAGCGAACGCTATCTCGACGACCGGCTCGCGCTCTATCCGGAGCATCTGCACGGCGGCAACGGCCGCCAAGCCTATGCCGACGCCGAGGCCGTGCGGGTCCGCCTCGCCCCCGCAGCGCTCGGGCCGGAGGCGCGGCTGCGCGAGGCGTGGGAGCGCTACCGCCTGCCCGTCGCGGTCACCGAGGCGCATCACGGCTGCACGCGCGAGGAGCAGCTGCGCTGGCTCGCCGAAGTCCGCAACGCCGCCTGCGCCCTGCGTCGCGAAGGGGCCGACATCCGCGCCGTCACCGTCTGGGCGCTGCTCGGGGCGGTGGATTGGAACTCGCTGCTCACGCGCGACGCGGGCGTCTACGAGCCGGGCGTCTTCGACGTCCGCGGCGGCACGCCCCGCCCGACGGCCCTCGCCGCCGCGGCGAAGAGCTATGCCGCAGGCCGCGATTTCGACCATCCGGTCCTCGATCTCCCCGGCTGGTGGCGTCGGCCGGGCCGCCATTATCGTCCCCAGCGCGGCCTGCCCAAGCTGCGCGGCGGCGCCCGCACGATCCTCATCACGGGGGCGGGGCGGCTCGCCCGCGCCTTCGCGCGGATCTGCGACCACCGCGGCCTCGCCCATGTCATGCTTCCGCCGCACCGGCTCGACCTCACCGATCCCCTGCGGGTCCGCGAGGCGCTCGACGGTGCGGGCGTCTGGGCCGTGATCCATTGCGCGGGCTTTTCCGGCATCCGCCGGGCGGAGGCCGAAAGGGAACGCCGCTTCCGCACCGAGGTTCTCGCCGCCGCGACGCTGGCCGAAGTCTGCGCCGCACGCGGCCTTCCGCTGATCGCCCCCTCCACCGACCACGTGTTCGACGGCGTGCTCGGCCGGCCCTATGTCGAGCATGATCCGGTCTGCCCCGCCGACGCCTTCGGCGAGATGAAGGCCGAGGCCGAAAGGCGCATCGTCGCGGCGGGCGGGCGCTCGCTCGTCGTCCGCACCGGTCCCGTCTTCTCCGCCTGGTCGGAGCGCGATCCCTTCACCCGCGCCCTGCTCCGGCTCGCCCGCGGCGCGCGCGTCGCGGCGAGCGATGCGGGCCTCGTGTCGCCCGGCTACGCACCCGATCTCGCCCATGCCGCGCTCGATCTGATGATCGACGGCGAGACGGGCCTGCGCCATCTGAGCAATCCCGGCGCCGAGACGCCCTACGCGCTCCTCGCCCGCTCCGCGAAGGCCTTCGGCTTCGAGCCGCGCGGCCTGCGCCCGATCGAGGAGGAGACGCCGCGGGGGCGCGCACTCGTCAGCCTGCACGGCGAGATCCTCCCGCCGCTCGACAGTGCCTTCGGGCGTTACCACCAAGAGGCGAGAGGACTTGTTCAGAAATTTGCGTCACTCTCCGACGGGTCCCGATCCGGACGTTCAGACCCGGAAGCCTTTCAGATGCGGAGCTTTTGAATGACGGTTCTCGTTACGGGCGGCGCCGGCTACATCGGCAGCCATATGGTTCTCGCCTTGACCGACGCGGGCGAGGACGTCGTCGTTCTCGACGATTTCTCCACGGGCTTCGAGCGGCTGGTCTCCCCCAAGGCGCGCATCGTCCGCGGCGACATGGGCGACGAGGCCCTGCTCGACCGCGTGATCCGGGAGAACCGCATCGACGCCGTCGCGCATTTCGCGGCCAAGATCGTCGTGCCCGAAAGCGTCGCCGATCCCTTGGGCTACTATCTCAACAACACGGTGAAGGCGCGCGGCGTCATCGCGGCCGCCGTCCGCGGCGGTGTCCCGAACTTCATCTTCTCCTCCACCGCCGCCGTCTACGGCGATGCGGAGGAGATGCCCGTCACCGAAAGCACGCCCGCCGTCCCCGTCTCGCCCTACGGCCGTTCCAAGCTGATGGTCGAATGGATGCTGGCCGACGCCGCCCATGCGCACGGGCTCAACTATCTCGCGCTGCGCTATTTCAACGTCGCCGGGGCCGATCCTGCGGGCCGGTCCGGCCAGGCGACGCAGAACGCGACCCATCTCATCAAGGTCGCCGTGCAGACCGCGCTCGGCCTGCGTCCGGGCATGACCGTGTTCGGAACCGACTACCCCACGCCCGACGGCTCCTGCATCCGCGACTACATCCACGTCTCCGATCTCATCGACGCGCATGTGGCGGGCCTCGCCCATCTGCGGCGCGGCGGCGCGGGCGGCATCCTCAACTGCGCCTACGGGCACGGCTCGTCGGTGCTGGAAGTGATCGACCTCGTGAAGAAGGTCTCCGGCGTCGACTTCCCCGTGACGCTGGGCGACCGTCGCCCTGGCGACCCCGCCCGCATCATCGCCGCGGCCGACCGCATCCGCTCGACGCTGGGCTGGGAGCCGCGCTTCGACGATCTCGAGACGATCGTCACCCATGCGCTCGATTGGGAGCGGCGGCTTCTCGCCCGCGAGGCGGCCTGATCATCGGAACCTGATCGCCGGAGCCGCGACGGCCCGCCCGAAGGCGGACCGCCCGGCCCCGGGCCTCACTCCTCGCCGCCGCCTTCGCGCCGGCTCGAATGCGAGGCCTCCCCGCCCTTGCGTCCCGCACGGGCGGCCAATTCGTGATTGCGCGAGAAGCTGCGATCCTCCGGCGCGACGCTGCGGCCGCCCTTGCGGCCCGCTTCAGCCGCAAGCCCCGGATTCTTCGAGAAGCTGCGTTTTTCGCTCGGGACGCTCTCGCCGCCCTTGCGCGCGATGGCCCGCTGCTTCTCCCGGTCCATCGATGCGAAACCGCGATTGGACGTTCCCGATTTCTTGCTCTGTGCCGATTTCTTGTCCTGTGCCATCGCCCGCGTTCCTCGTGTTTCCGTCCGTTCTCGCGTCGTCAACGTTGGCGCAGCCGTGCA
>CAYNUN010000113.1:0-6651 GCA_964400345.1 uncultured Methylobacteriaceae bacterium | reverse complement strand
CACCGCCGCGGAAGGCCGCGCCCCGCCGCGCCGGGGGTCGGCCCGGCGGAAGCCGTCTTCGTCCGCCGCTGGCCCGCTTGGATCGGGGGCGCGGCGGTCGGGCTCGTCGGGGTCGCAGCCTATCTCCGTCTCGGGCCCTTGGGCGTGACGGCCGAGATCGGCTCGCGCTCCCGTCAGGCCGCAGACGCCCTGGGCCTCCTGCCCGCCCGGCTCGAGGGATTGGACAAGCTGCGCGGCTGCGCCACGGTCGTGCGCGATGCCCTGCTGACGGCCAACGGGGCCTTCGTCGCGGGCCTCGTGCTGGCCTCCGCCTGCGCCGCGACCGCAGCGGGAGCCGTCCGTTTCGAGCGACCGCGGACATCGCATGTCCTCCGGGGTCTCGGCGGGGGCGTTCTGCTCGGCTGGGGCGCGATGATCGGTCTCGGCTGCACGGTGGGCACGCTCCTGTCGGGCATTTCCGCCGGGGCCGTGTCCGGCTGGGTCTTCGCCGCCGCCGTCCTCGCCGGATCGAGCGCCGCGACGCTTCTCGGCCGCCGGACCGGCCTGTTCTGATCCTCCCCCATCTCGAAATCCGCCCGGAAGATCTTTTTCCTTGACCCTCGATCCGTCGCCCCCGAGCTTGAGCGCGGGGATGGGAAGGTCCGGAAAGCGCGATGGCGAAAGACGCTTGGAAGCGGGAGGCGAGTTCGGTCGACGCCATGCGGCGTGCCGCCGCGCGGATTCTGCCCCGCCCGATCTTCGACTTCGCCGACGGCGGGGCGGAAGACGAAGCGACCCTGCGCGCGAACGAATCCGCCTTCGACGCCGTCGATTTCCTGCCGAAGCCGCTCGACGGCAGCCCCTCCCGCGATCTCTCGGTGGAGCTGTTCGGCCGTCGCCTCGCGCTCCCCGTGATGATCGGCCCGACGGGCCTCGCGGGCCTCTTCAGCCCGCAGGGCGAACGCGCGGCGGCGCGGGCGGCCGCAGCGGCGGGCACCGCCTATTGCCTGAGCCACGGCTCGGTCTGCACGCTGGAGGAACTCGCCGCGACCGGCGCCTCGCCCCGCTGGATGCAGATCTTCATCTACAAGGATCGCGGCTTCACGGACGAACTGACCGATCGCGCCGCGGCAGCCGGCTACGACGCTCTGGTGCTGACCATCGACAATCAGCTGTTGGGGAACCGGGAACGCGACCTCCGCAACGGCTTCACCATCCCGCCGCGCTTCCGGCTGTCGACGCTGCCTTCCCTCATGCTCCGCCTGCCTTGGTTGCTGCGGATGGCTCCGGAACTGAAGAAGATCACCTTCGGCAATTACGTGCGCCCGGGCGAGCCGGCCGATCCGGCATCGCTCGCCGGGCGGATGGCGTCGATGCTCGACCCGTCGATGTCGTGGGAGGACGTCGCCCGCGTCCGCAAGCGCTGGACGGGGCCGCTCCTGCTCAAGGGCGTGCTGCATCCCGACGAGGCGGCGCGGGCGGTCGAGGCCGGGGTCGACGGCATCATCGTCTCGAACCACGGCGGGCGGCAGCTCGACGGAGCGGTCCCCGCCTTCCGCGCCCTGCCCCCGATCGTCGACCGCGTCGAGGGCCGCATCCCGGTGCTCATGGACGGCGGCGTGCGGCGCGGCGCGGACGTGGTGAAGGCGCTCGCGCTCGGGGCGCGCTGCTGCCTGCTCGGCCGGCCGATCCTGTGGGGACTCGCCGTGGGCGGTGAAGCCGGGGCGGCGCATGTGCTCGACATCTTCAGGCGCGAGATCGATCGCGTGACGGGCCTTCTGGGCGTCCGCCGGATCGACGATCTGGGCCCGCATCTTCTCGTCCCCCGGGACGCGACCTTCCCCTTCCCCGGAGCCCGTGCCTCATGATCGAAGATCCGCCTCTCATCACGCTGCGCCGGCCGCAGCGCCGCCCTTCCGCGGACCGCATCGCCGCTTTGACGGGCGTTCCCACCGGCCATGTCGCCGATGCGATGGACGGACGCGGCTCCTTCGACGCCGCGATCAAGGCCTGCTTCCCCGATCAGGCGCATTTCTGCGGCGTCGCGATCACCTGCCACGCCGGTCCGGCGGACAATCTGGCGGTCATGGCGGCCTTGGCGGTGCTCGCGCCCGGCGACGTGATCGTGGCGGGAACCGACGGCTACAAGGCGACTGCGGTGGTCGGCGATCTCGTGCTCGGCATGGCCAAGAATTCGGGCGCGGCGGGCTTCGTCACCGACGGCTGCGTGCGCGATCTTCCCGGGATCAGAGGGGTGGGACTGCCCTGCCTCGCCGCGGGCGTCACCCCGAACTCGCCGGTGCGCAACGGACCCGGCACCGTCGGCCTTCCGGTGGTCGTCGGCGGCGTCGCCGTCGAGACGGGCGATCTGATCGTGGCGGATGCGGACGGCGCGGTCGTGGTGCCCTTCGCGCTGATCGACCATGTGATCGCGCGGGTGGCGGAGATCGCGAAGGCCGAAGCCGCCTTCGAAGCCAAGGTGAAGGCGGGCCTCCGCGTGCCGGATTTCGTCACCGCGCTCTACGATTCGGGCCGCGTGCGGGAGATCTGACGGCGTCGAGACCGTCGAGCCCGTCAGGCGGCCAAAGGTCGGACCAGCCCGGAAACGGCGTCGAGGAACTGCCGGGTGGTGCGTTGATGCGAGTAGCCGGAGGCGAATTCGCGGCACCGCCCGCGCGGAATCGCGAGCGCGGCCCGGGCCGCGGTCCCGAGATCCGGATCGAGGACGCCGCAGCCCGCCGCCGCGATCGTCGAAAGGATGCCCGCTTGCGGCAAGGCTGCGACCGGGAGGCCCGACGACAGGGCTTCGAGCAGCACGAGGCCGAACGTGTCCGTGGTGCTCGGGAACACGAAAACGTCGCAGGCGGCATAGATCCGGGCCAGGTCCTCGCCCGTCTTCACGCCCGTGAAGACCGCCGACGGAAAGGCCGCTGCGAGCCGTTCACGGTCGGGGCCGTCGCCGACGACGACCTTCGTGCCCGGAATCTCCGCCTTCAGAAAGGCCTCGATGTTCTTCTCGATCGCGACGCGGCCGACGAAGAGCGAGATCGGCCCCGGAAGATCGAGCGTCGCGTCCGGCCGCGGCCGGAAGAGATCGCCGTCCACTCCGCGCGACCAGATCGCGAGATTGCTGAATCCGGGGGAGGCAAGTTCGTCCCGGAGCGCGGGCGTCGCCACGAAGGTGACGGAGGCCGCGGCGTGAAAACGCCTCAAGACCCTGTAGGACAGCGCCTCCGGAACGGGGAGGCGCGCGGCGAGATATTCCGGGTACCGCGTATGGTAGCAGGTGGAGAACGGGATCCCGCTCGCCAGCGCATGCCGCCGGGCGAGAATGCCGAGCGGTCCTTCGGTCGAGATGTGCAGGGCGTCGGCACGCTCGGCGGCGATCGCCCGCGCCACGTCGGACGGCGTCGCCAGCGACAGCCTGATCTCCGGATAGCCGGGCATCGGCACCGACCGCCGTCCTTCCGGCGTGAGGAAGCGGATCTCCGCGCCCAAGCGCGGCGCCTCTTCGGCGAGACGCTCCAAGGTCCTCACGACGCCGTTGATCTGAGGCCGCCAAGCGTCGGTGACGACGAGCACGCGCATCATGCCGCCACCTGCAGAACCCGACGGTGTTCGAAGGACGTGCGGATTTCGGGATCGGCCCAATCGATCAGGGCGAGGGAGCCGTCGAAGCGTTCGATCAGGGCCGTGCAGGAGTCCACCCAGTCGCCGCAATTGAGATAGAGAAAGCCGTCCGCAGGCCTGATCGCGGCCTTGTGGATATGGCCGCAGACCACGCCGTCCACCTCGGCCCTGCGCGCATCCTCGGCGACCGCGCGCTCGAAGGCGCCGATGTAATTGACCGCCGTCTTCACCTTGCCCTTGCTCCAGCCGGAGAAGGACCAGTAGGGCAGGCCCAGCCTTCGGCGCACATATCCGATCGCGACGTTCAGCGTGATGGCGAGGTCGTAGGCGCGGTCGCCCAGAAGGGCGAGCCAACGGATATTCGCGACGACCATGTCGTATTTGTCGCCGTGCAGCACGAGGAGACGACGGCCGTCGGCCGTCTCATGGACGACTTCCTCATGGATCTCGATGCCGCCGAAATTGCTCCCGGCATAGTCCCGCAGAAACTCGTCGTGATTGCCCGGCACATAGACGATGCGCGAGCCCTTGCGGACCTTCCTCAGCAATTTCTGGACGACGTCGTTGTGCGCCTGCGGCCAGTACCACGACTTCTTGAGCCGCCAGCCGTCGACGACGTCGCCGACGAGAAACACGGTGTCCGCTTCGACATGTTTCAGGAAATCGAGAAGCATCTCGGCGCGGCAACCGCGCGTGCCGAGATGCAGGTCCGAAATGAAGACGCTTCGGACACGGACCGGATCGGTTTCGCTCAAGACCCTTCCTCCCGGGTTGAGCCGTTCCATGCCGGATTCGGATTTCGCTTTTGTGACGGTCGCTCCGACCCGTCGCGGCGTCTATGTGGCCGGGGACGTGCCGTCGGGCGCGGGAACCTGCTCGGGCAGCGGGCCGAATTCCGCCGCGAGCCGCGTCAGGATCACCGCCACCGTGTCCCGGTCCAAGGCGAAGACGTTCGGATCGCGTCCGACGACCTTGATGAGATCGAGGCTCAGCAGTCGGTACAGTCGGAGTGCGAGCTTCTCGCGATCCTGCACGACTTCCGTTTGCAGTTCCTTCTCCGCGGCGGGCGCGCGGGCGAGACGCCGCAGGATCGTCCGCGCCGCAGGATCCGCGAGACAGACGAGCGCGCGATCATGCCGGGCCGGATCGAGCCGATGCTCGAAATCGGGAAGCGAATGCAGGTCGAGCAGGCGGCGATACCGCCCCATATTGGGTCTTTCCGGCCGACTGCCGTAACGCCCGTGAGCATCCCGCATGTCAGAAGCGCTCGTCGAAGGCGTAACCGGCGCCTCGGACGGTGCGGATCGGATCCGGCGCGTGCGGGCGATGCAGCGCCTTGCGGAGACGGCCGACATGGACGTCGACGGTGCGCTCGTCGATCTCGGCATCCGTTCCCCAGACTCCGTCGAGGAGTTGCGCGCGCGAGAAGACCCGGCCCGGGCGCTCCATCATGAATTCGAGGAGACGGTACTCCGTCGGCCCGAGATGGAGATCGACATCCCCGCGCCGCACACGGTGCGATTCGCGATCCACTTCGAGATCGCCCGCCTTCAGCAGAGAGGCGACGCGGTTGGGCGCGACCCGGCGCAGCAATGCGCCGACGCGCGCCATCAATTCGGGGATCGAGAAGGGCTTGACGACATAGTCGTCGGCGCCGGTGGCGAGGCCGCGCACGCGCTCGCTCTCCTCGCCGCGCGCCGTCAGCAGGATGACGGGAAGCGCCTTCGTCTCTTCGCGCTGCCGCAGGCGGCGGCAGAGCTCGATGCCGGAGACGCCCGGCAGCATCCAGTCGAGAAGCAGGAGATCGGGCAGGCTCTCCCGAAGGCGGATCTCCGCCTCGTCGCCCCGCGTGACGAGTTCGACCGCATAGCCTTCCGCTTCGAGGTTGTAGCGGAGAAGAACCGCCAGCGGTTCTTCGTCCTCCACGATCAGGATCCGAGGGCCCCCGCTCATGGCGAAATCACCCGTTCACCGCGACATAGGCGCTCGTGTCGCGAGGGCGTTCGCTCACGATCACCTCGCCCGTGGCGAGATAGTGCACCGTCTCGGCGATGTTGGTGGCGTGATCGCCGATGCGCTCGATGTTCTTGGCGCAGAAGAGAAGATGCGCGCAGAAGCCGATATTGCGCGGATCTTCCATCATGTAGGTCAACAGCTCGCGGAACAGCGAGCCGTGCATCTGGTCGATCTCCTCGTCGTTCTCCCAGATGTCGATCGCCTCGGCCACGTTGCGATCGGCATAGGCGTCGATCACGCGCTTCAGGCGGTCTTGGGCGAGCTCGCTCATATGCTTCACGCCGCCGACGATCTTCTGCGGAGGGAATTGACCGTCGATGGCGACCACGCGCCTCGCGATGTTCTTGGCGAGATCGCCGATCCGCTCGAGATCGGCGGCGATGCGGAGCGAGGACACGACGGTCCTGAGGTCGACGGCCATGGGCTGGCGCTTGGCGATGGTCATGATCGCCCGCTCTTCGAGCTCGCGTTCCATCGCGTCGAGACGCGGATCGGCGGCGATGACGCTTTGTGCGAGATGCGTATCGGCCTTTTCGAGCGCGAGGGTGGCGTCGGCGAGCATCCGCTCGGCGATGCCGCCCATCTCGGCGATCCGCCTTCCGAGATCCGTGAGTTCCTGGTCGAAGGCCTTGACGGTATGTGTCGACATGATGCGCCTCCCGATCAGCCGAACCGGCCGGTGATGTAGTCCTGCGTGCGGCGATCCTTCGGGTTCGAAAAGATCTGCTCGGTCGGCCCTTCCTCGACGAGGCGGCCCATATGGAAGAAGGCGGTCCGCTGCGAGACGCGCGCGGCCTGCTGCATGGAATGGGTGACGATGATGATCGTGAAATTCTCGATCAATTCGTCGATCAGCTCTTCGATGCGCGCGGTCGCGATCGGGTCGAGCGCGGAACAGGGCTCGTCCATCAAGATGATTTCGGGGCTGACGGCGATGGCGCGGGCGATGCAGAGCCGCTGCTGCTGGCCGCCCGACAGTCCCGTTCCCGGTTGATCCAGACGGTCGTTCACCTCGTTCCAGAGGCT
>CAYNUN010000112.1:0-6731 GCA_964400345.1 uncultured Methylobacteriaceae bacterium | reverse complement strand
GTAAAGCTCGTCCGCGAGCGCGATCTCCTCATGCGGGCGGTCGATCCGCTTGCCCGCCAGCGCCAGGACCCGCAGTCCCCGCGCCGCCATGGCCTCCGCCTGCGCGATCACCGCGGCTTCGTCGATGGTCGCGCAGAGCGGCGCGATCACCTCCACCGCGCCCTTGGCGTCGAGCCGCGCCGCCGTGCCGTCCGCCGTCAGCACGGCGGCGAAGCGGCGCTCCGCTTCGAACGGCATGTGATCGAGCCGCTCCCGGGCCGTGAGCGCCTTGCGGTCGAGCCCCGCCTTCGCGGCGAGGACGAGCAGCGCGATGTCGATCGTGTCGCCCGACGCCCCCTCCGCGCCGCGCTCCGGGTCGAAGCTCGCGTCGTTGCACAGCGCGCCCGCGGCGACGAACCGGCCGAGCGCATCCTGCGCGTCCTCGCGCATCCGCGCCCCGTTCTGCAGAAATTCGCCCGTCGGCGTCGTGCCTTCGCCCGTCACGTCGAATTCGCCGTGTTCCGGCAGGGCGATGCGCACCGCCGTCAGGCTGTTGACGGTCAGCGTGCCCGTCTTGTCCGTGGCGACGACGGTGCAGGAGCCCAGTCCTTCCACCGCCGGGAGATGGCGCACGATCACGTTGCGCCGCGCCATCCGGCGGGTCGCGACCGCCAAGGCCACCGTCACGGCGACGGGCAGGCCTTCGGGAATGATGGAGACGGCGAGCGCCACCGCGAGGAAGAAGGTCTCCCGCGGCTCCGCCCCTTCGAGCATCCGCACCGCGATCAGCGCCGCCACCACGGCGAGCGCGGCATAGCCCAGCCGGCGGCTGAAACGTTCGAGCCGAAGCGTGAGCGGCGGCGGGATCGGGGCATGTGCGAGCGCGCCCGCGATCCGTCCCAATTCCGTCCTCGCACCCGTCGCGGCGACGACGGCGACCGCATGCCCCCGCAACAGCGTCGTCCCCGCATGCAGCATCGTCGCCCGATCGCCGATCGACGCTTCGGGCTGAACCGCCGCCTCCGCCGATTTCTCGACGGGCGCGGATTCGCCCGTCAGGCTCGATTCGTCGGCCCGCAGATCGGCGCCGCGCAACAGCCGCAGATCCGCCGGGACGCGGTCGCCCCCTTCCAGCACCACGACGTCGCCCGGCACGAGTTGCGTCGCGTCGATGCGCGCCACGACGCCGTCGCGCAGCGCCCGCGCCATGGTGCGGACGGAGGAGCGCAGCGCCGCGGTCCTGATTTCCGCCCGGTACTCCTGAAACGCGCCGATCGACGTGTTGAGCGCGAGCACGAGGCCCACGAAGATCGCGTCGTCCCCCTCGCCGAGCAGGATCGAAACCCCCGCCGCCGCGATCAGCAGATGGATCAAGGGGCTTCGGAGCTGCGAGAGGATCACCGCCGCGAGCGACCGGGTCGGCGGCGCGGGCAGCGCGTTCGGCCCGTACTCCTTCGCCCGCCGCTCCGCTTCGTCGGAGGAAAGCCCCTCCGGCCTCGCCTTCAGCGCCGCGAGCACGTCGGCGGCCGGCATCGCGTGCCGCCCCTCGCCCGCGACCTCCGCCCTTCCTGCACCCTTCATGTCCCCGAGCCTCCGCCGAAGAGATCGGCCCGGCGGACATGCGCGTCATGCCGAACACGGCATGACGTTACGGAAGACGAAAGGGAATTCCCATTCTCCGAAGGTCGGTTCCGGCGGCGTCAGTTCGTCCAGAAGGCGGGGACGCTGCGGGAGAGATGCGGCCCGATCCGCACGGCCGCGCTGCGGATCGCGAGGCCCGTGCGGTCGTCGGTCTCCACCGCGATGCCCGACAGCGTGCCTTCGCCCGTCGCGGCTTCCATCCGGCTCCCCGGTGTCTTTTCGAGGAAGCGCCGGATCGGCTCGTCCTTCTGCATGCCGAGCACCGAATCATAGTCTCCGCACATGCCCGCGTCCGACATATAGGCCGTGCCGTTGGGCAGGATGCGGTCGTCGGCGGTCGGCACATGCGTATGCGTGCCCACGACGAGCGACGCGCGGCCGTCGAGCCAATGGCCCATCGCCTGCTTCTCGCTCGTCGCTTCCGCATGCATGTCGACGATCACGGCGTCGCAGACCCCGCCCAGCGGGCAGGCGGCGATCTCGCGCTCCACCGCCCCGAACGGGTCGTCGAGCGGGTCCATATAGATCCGGCCCATGACGTTGATCACCAGCACGCGCCCGCCGTTGCGCGCTTCCACCATCGTCGCCCCGCGTCCGGGCGTGCCCGCCGGGTAATTGGCGGGGCGCAGGAGCCGCGGTTGCCGCTCGATGAAGACGAGCGCCTCGCGTTGGTCGAAGGAGTGGTTGCCGAGCGTCACGACGTCCGCGCCCGCGGCCAGCAGCTCGTCGCAGATCGCCTCCGTGATGCCGAAGCCGCCCGCCGCGTTCTCCCCGTTGATCACGACGCAGTCGAGCGCCCATTGCTCGCGCAGCCGCGGGAGATGTTCCGAAACGGCTTGTCGGCCGGGACGTCCGACGACGTCGCCGAGAAAGAGAATGCGCATGATGAGATTCAGCCCGTGGCGGTCCGGATCACTTCGCGCTCGGTCACGATCCAGTCAAGCGCCTGGTCGTGGGTTTCCGCGGGAACCTCCGGGATTTCCTGCACCGCGAAGGCGAGGCCGATCGTCACGAGCGGTCCCGTCGCACGCAGCGCCGCGACGGCGCGGTCGTAGAAGCCCTTCCCGTAGCCGATGCGGTGGCCCCTCCGGTCGAAGGCCGCGAGCGGAACGAGCAGGCCGGTCGGCCGGACGACGGGCGATGCGGGCAGGGGTTCGGACAGCCCGAACGCGCCGGCCGCGAGCCGCTCGCCCGGCGTCCAAGCGTGAAAGGTGAGGTCGTCGCCCGCAACGCGCGGCAGCGCGAGCGGGATGCCGTGGGCCGAAAGGAGCCGCAGCGCCGGCAGCGGGTCGAGTTCGCTTCGGATCGCGACGAAGCCCGCGATCGGGCCGGGACCGCAGCGGTCGGCGATGGAGACGAGGCGGGAGGCGACGGCTTCGGCCGCCTCGGTCCGGATGTTCGGCGGGAGCGCGTCCCGCCGCGTCAGCGCCGCGCGGCGAAGGGAGGCCTTGTCGGCGTTCATGCCGTGCCGCTCCGGCTCGCGCCGGTCGGCCGTATCCGTCCGGTCGGGAACGGGGTCCGCGCCGGGCGGGCATCATGAGGGGAAGGAAAAGTGCGGAGCCACAATGGCCGTGGGACGGTCGATCCCGGGAACCTACAGTGTAGGTGGGCGCCGTTTTGCCCGAGCCCAGGGGCAGGGACAGGGACAGCTCCCGTTAGGATCGATAAGGCCCCGGGGAATGCAGTTGTCCTCACGCACCCCGCAGCCCCGCATCTCATAGGTAAGCCCGCTCCCGAGGAAACGCCAGTCCGAAGATCAGCCGATCCGGTCCTGCCCCAGCATCCGCGCCACGCCTTCGATCCGTTCGGCGGCTTCGAGGATCACGGCGGCGACTTCTTCCGTCTCCCGCGCCGCGACGTCGCCCCAGGCGTCGCGTTCCGCCCGCAATGCGGCGACCTCCGCCTCGAGTTCCGCCGCGCGGCGCTTCACTTCCGTTCCTTCGTCGAGGCAGGTGATCGCCGCCATGACCGTCAGCCGGTTGTCGCCGATCTCGCCGAAGGCCCGCCGCATCTGCGCGATGCGCGAATCGAGATCGGAGGCGAGCGCGGTCAGGTGCTCCTCCTGCCCGTCGTCGCAGGCGATGCGATAGGTCTTGTCCGCGATGACGACCGTGACCTGACCCATCAGCCCTGCTCCGTCCCGTCCAGCACGCCCCGGATCGTGCCCATCACGGCGCGCAGACGCTCGTCGACGTCCTTGTTCACCGCCGCGAGACGTTCCGCCCGCGCCATCGCGAGGTCGAGTTCGGTGGCGAGGCGCGCGCGGTCGTCCTGCATCAGGGCCAGTTCGGTCTCGGTTCCCGCCTTGTCCCGTTCGACTTCCAAGCGCCGTTGCGCCGCGGCTTCCAGCGCGCCGAGCGCCGAGCGCAGCCGTCCGACGGCGTGGGACATCACGGGTGAAGCGTCTTTCATCGCCACGCGGTACCACCTTGCGTCGGATGCCGATTCGAACGGCTTCGGCGGGGAATCACTCGGTGCGGCCTTTTCACCTCCGGATTAAGAAGGACCCTCCGGGGAGCGTCAACGCCGCAGGATCCGCCTTCCACCGCAACCGAACCTGCTCTCGGGGTTGTTTTCCGACGAAAAGTCGCCCCGTCCGCGCCTTTCCGTTCATTGACTCGCAGGGTCGAGGTGTTATCAAGCCCGCGCCTCCCCTTACGGACGAATGTGATGATGTTTCAGGACAAACACGCGCCCATGGCCAATGCGATCCGCTCGCTGTCCATGGACGCGGTGGAAGCCGCGAAGTCCGGTCACCCGGGCCTTCCGATGGGAGCGGCCGACGTCGCGACCGTCCTCTTCACGCAGTTCCTGAAATACGACCCCGCCGATCCGAACTGGCCCGACCGCGACCGTTTCGTGCTGTCGGCCGGCCACGGCTCGATGCTGCTCTATTCGATCCTGCATCTCATCGGCGTCGAGGGCGTCACGCTCGACGAGCTGAAGCGCTTCCGCAAGCTCGGCTCCAAGACCCCCGGCCATCCCGAATACGGCCACACCCCCGGCGTCGAGACCACCACGGGTCCGCTCGGGCAGGGCATCGCCACCGCCGTCGGCATGGCGCTCGCCGAGCGTCTTCTCGCCGCGGAATTCGGCGGCGACGTCGTCGATCATCACACCTATGTCCTCGCCTCCGACGGCGACCTGATGGAAGGCGTCTCGCAGGAGGCGATCGCGCTTGCGGGCCATCTGCGTCTGTCCAAGCTCGTCGTCCTGTTCGACGACAACGGCATCTCCATCGACGGCCCCCTCTCGCTCGCCGATTCGGTCGATCAGGTCGCCCGCTTCAAGGCCGCGGGCTGGGACGCGGTGCGCGTCGACGGCCATGATCCCGTCGCGATCGCCGCGGCGATCGAAGCCGCCCGCAAGGCCGAGCGCCCCACGCTCGTCGCCTGCAAGACCACCATCGGCTACGGCTCCCCGAACCGCGCGGGCACCTCCAAGGCGCATGGCGAACCGCTGGGCGCTGACGAACTCGCGGCGTCGAAGGCGAAGCTCGGCCTCTCGCCCGAGCCCTTCCACGTCCCCGCCGACGTGCTCGAGGCGTGGCGCGCCGTCGGCCGCCGCTCCGCGGGCGAGCGTCAGGCCTGGGCGGGTCGCCTCGCGAAGCTCGATGCCGGCAAGCGCGCCGAATTCGACCGCCGCATGGGCCGCACGCTCCCCGCCGCGCTCACGAAGGGCATCGCGGATCTCAAGGCGAAGCTTCTGGCCGAGCCCGTCACGGTCGCGACCCGCAAGGCGTCGGAAACGGCGCTCGAAGTCGTCACCGAGGCCGTGCCCGAACTCGTGCTCGGTTCGGCCGACCTCACGCCGTCGAACAACACCAAGACCAAGAACCTTCAGGTCGTGAAGCCCGGCGAACTCGCCGGCCGCTACATTCATTACGGCATCCGCGAGCACGGCATGGCCGCGGCCATGAACGGCATGGCGCTGCACGGCGGCGTCATCCCGGCGGGTGCGACCTTCATGGTCTTCACCGACTATTGCCGCCCCTCGATCCGCCTGTCGGCGCTCATGGGCGCGCGCGTCGTCTACGTCATGACGCACGACTCGATCGGCCTCGGCGAAGACGGCCCGACCCATCAGCCCGTCGAGCATCTCGCCGCGCTCCGCGCGATCCCCAACCTCAACGTCTATCGTCCCGCCGATGCGGTGGAGACGGCGGAGTGCTGGGAACTGGCGCTGCAGTCGGTCTGCACCCCGAGCGTGCTCGCGCTCACCCGCCAGAATCTGCGCCAGGCCCGCAAGGACGGCGCGGACCGGAACCGCTCCGCCGAAGGCGCCTACGAGATCTCGCCCGCCGAGGGCGCGGCGCAGGTGTCGATCTTCGCCTCGGGCTCCGAGGTCGAGATCGCCCTCGACGCGCAGGCGCTGCTCGCCGAGCGCGGCATTTCCGCGCGGGTCGTGTCCGTTCCCTGCCTCGATCTGTTCCTTGCGAAGTCCGACGAGGCGCGCGCCGCGGTGATCGGCGACGCGCCGGTGCGTGTCGCCATCGAGGCCGGCCTGCGCATGGGCTGGGATCAGGTGATCGGCGAGCGCGGCATTTTCGTCGGCATGAACGGTTTCGGAGCGAGCGCGCCTTACAAGGATCTTTACGCTCATTTCGGTATCACTGCGCAGGCCGTGGCGGAGAAGGCCGCCGCGCGCCTCGGCTGAGACGTTTTCGACAAGGGGAGAGAGAGAAGATCATGACCGTCCGCGTCGCCATCAACGGCTTCGGCCGCATCGGCCGCAACGTCCTGCGCGCCATCATCGAGTCGGGCCGCACCGACATCGAAGTCGTCGCCATCAACGATCTCGGCCCGGTCGAGACCAACGCGCATCTCTTCCGCTTCGACTCGGTCCACGGCCGCTTCCCCGGCGACGTGAAGGTCGCGGGCGACACGATCGACGTGGGCCGCGGCCCGATCAAGGTCACCGCGGTGCGCGATCCCGCCCAGCTTCCCCACAAGGAGCTCGGCGTCGACATCGCGCTCGAATGCACGGGCATCTTCACGTCGAAGGACAAGGCCGCCGCCCATCTGACCGCCGGCGCCAAGCGCGTCCTCGTCTCGGCTCCGGCCGACGGCGCCGATCTCACGGTCGTCTACGGCGTCAACCACGGCAAGCTG
>CAYNUN010000111.1:0-6836 GCA_964400345.1 uncultured Methylobacteriaceae bacterium | reverse complement strand
CGGTCCGGCCCGCTTCGCGGTCGATGGAGGGTCCCATGGACAGAATGGTCCAGGTCGCTTTGAACTCGATGCGCCTGCTGGCGGAAAACCAGCGGATCACGGCATCGAATCTCGCGAACCAGAACACGATCGGCTTCCGCCGCGACGTCGCCTCGACGATGACGTCCTTCTATCTCAAGACCGAAGAGGGCTTCGAGGACCGCGTCTTCGCGGGCCGCGGCAGGAACGCCGTGGACACCATGCCCTCCACCCTCATCCCCACCGACCGCACGCTCGACACCGCCGTCGACGGCCCGGGCTTCATCGTGGGCCAGACGGTGAACGGCGAAGAGGTGCTCACCCGCCGCGGCGATCTCATGGTCGGTCAGGACCGGCAGCTGCGCAACGGCGAGAACATTCTCGTGCTCGGCGATGCGGGCCCCATCACGGTCCCTCCTTACGAGCGCATCGAAGTCGCCCGCGACGGAACGATCTCGATCACGCCGCTCGGCGGCGAACCGGGCGCGGCTGCGGTCCCGGTGGGCCGGGTGCGGCTCGTCAACCCCGCCGGCGCGGAACTTGCTAAAGGTCTGGACGGGTTCCTGCGGCCGGTCAACGGCGAGATCCCGCCGCCCGACGCGAATGTCGGTCTTTCGTCCGGCTTTCTGGAATCCAGCAACGTCAATTCGATCGAATCCATGATCGAGATGATCGAAACGTCCCGCGCCTACGAGATGAAGGTCAAAATCCTCACGATGGCCAAGGATCTCGACACCGAAACCGCCCGATTGATGCGGCCGGACCGCTGACGCGGCCGCCCGAGGAACGACGGAGAGAACACCGATGAGCGACGCGCTTCACGTAGCAAAGACCGGCCTCAACGCGCAGCAGACCCGGATGAGCGTCATCTCGAACAACCTCGCCAACGTGAATACGGTCGGCTTCAAGCGCGACCGGGCGAATTTCGAGACGCTGCTTTACCAGAACACGCGCGAAGCGGGGGCTCAGACCTCCCAGAACACGCAGCTCCCGACGGGCCTCGCCGTCGGCACGGGCGTCCGCATCGTGTCCTCGGAGAAGCTCTATACCCAGGGCAACATCATCAACACCGACAATTCGCTCGACCTCACCATCGACGGTCCGGGCTTCTTCCAGGTGCTGATGCCGAACGGCCAGGTCGGCTATACCCGCGCCGGCAACTTCTCCCGCAATGCGCAGGGCCAGATCGTCACCGCGAACGGCTATCCGCTCGAGCCCGCGATCAACATCCCCGCCAACGCGACCTCGATCTCGATCGCCAACGACGGCGTCGTCTCGGTCGCGATCCCCGGCCAGACCGCGCTCGAACAGGCGGGCACGATCGAACTCGCGACCTTCCCGAACCCGGCGGGCCTCAAGCCGATGGGCGAATCCTTCGCCCTCGCCACGCCCGCTTCGGGCGACGCGACGGTCGGCGCGCCGAACACCAACGGGATCGGCAAGCTCCTTCAGGGCTCGCTCGAATCCTCCAATGTCAACGTCGTCGAAGAGCTCGTGAACATGATCGAGACGCAGCGCGCCTACGAGGTCAACTCGAAGGCGATCTCCTCGGTCGACGGCATGATGCGCTTCCTCACCCAGAACGTCTGAGAGGCGATGATGAAGTCCGCCCGTATTCTCCTCGTCGGAACCGCGCTCTTCGCGGCCGGCTGCTCCGCCCAGCGCGAAGCGAAGGTTTCCTCCGACTATCGTCAGGATTACGACAACATCGTCTCGACCCGCGAGAAGCGGGCCGACGGTGCGATCTATTCCGGTTCGCAGTCGGGTTTCTTCGTCGGCGACCGCCGCGCAAAGGGCGTCGGCGACGTGCTGACGATCAACCTCGTCGAGACCATGCAGGCCTCGAAGTCGAACGCCTCCAATCTCAGCCGCAGCGGCGAATTCTCCGTGGGTCTGCCGGGCGCGCTGTTCGGCAAGCCGGGCATCAACATCCCGCAGGTCCGCAACCCGGCGAATTTCTCGACCTCCACCGAACATACCTTTGCGGGATCCGGCGGGG
The DNA here is from genome assembly GCA_964400345.1 of uncultured Methylobacteriaceae bacterium. Lineage (GTDB taxonomy): Bacteria > Pseudomonadota > Alphaproteobacteria > Rhizobiales > Beijerinckiaceae > JAIXZO01. The sequence goes on along the minus strand of CAYNUN010000111.1, from coordinate 4,819 downwards.
CCAATCAGAGCAATTCGATCCGCGGCGCGATCACCGTCATGGTCACGCGGGTCTATGAGAACGGCAACATGTGGGTGCAGGGCGAGAAGGCCCTGACGCTCAATCAGGGCGAGGAATTCGTCCGCGTCGCCGGTCTCGTCCGTCCCGAGGACATCAGGCCGGGCAACACCGTGGATTCGAGCCGCATCGCCCAGGCGACGATCACCTATACGGGCACCGGCGACGTGCATGACGCGACCCGGCAGAACTGGCTCGGCCGCTTCTTCAACTACATCGCTCCCATGTGATGGCCACTCCGACCGAGACGGCAACCATGATCCGCTTCCTTGCGCTTCCCCTCGTTCTCGCGGGCCTGCTCGGCGCCGTTCCCGCATTCGCGGACGGCGGCCGCACGGGCAACACCAGTCGCGTCAAGGACCTTGCGGGCGTCGCAGGGGTTCGGACGAACCAGCTCGTCGGCTACGGGATCGTCGTCGGTCTCAACGGCACGGGCGACGGCAACGTCGCGGCGACGCTTCAGAGCATGCAGAGCATGGTCTCGCGCTTCGGCCTCACGGTCGACGCCAACGCGCTCAATGCGAAGAACGCGGCGGCCGTCATGATCACGGCGGAACTCCCGCCCTTCGCCAAGCCCGGCCAGAAGATCGACGTCACCGTCTCCGCCATCGGCAAGGCGGGTAGCCTCCGCGGCGGCAGCCTTCTGATGACGCAGCTCGTCGGCGCGGACAACGAGACCTATGCCATGGCGCAGGGCAATCTCGCCGTCGGCGGCCTCGGCATTTCGGGCAATGACGGGTCGAAGGTCTCCGTCAACATTCCCACGGTCGGCCGGATTCCGGGCGGCGCGACGGTCGAGCGGACCGTCGCCACGCCGTTCGAAACGTCGCCCGCGATGATGCTCAACCTCAATGTTCCGGATTTCTCGACGGCCAGCCGCCTCGCCCAAGCCATCGACCGCGAGCTGGGCAAGGGAACGGCCTATGCGTTGGACGCGACCACCGTGCGCGTCACCGCCCCGCGGGACGTGAACCAGCGCGTCGCCTTCATGGCCGTGCTCGAGGAGATCCGCGTCGAATCCGCGGCGCCTCCGGCCCGCGTCATCGTCAATTCCCGTACGGGCACGATCGTGATCGGCGAGGGCGTGCGCGTCACCCCGGCGGCCGTCTCTCACGGAAGCCTCACGGTGCGCATCAAGGAAAACCTGAACGTCACGCAGCCGAACGCCGGCGTGAACGTGCAGGGCGACAATCCCGGCAACGCGCCGCCGCCCGGCGGCCAGACGGTGGTCACGCAGGACTCGCAGATCAGCGTCGATCAGCAGCCGGCCCGCACCTTCCTCTTCGCGCCCGGCGTGCAGCTCTCCAACATCGTCGACGCCATCAACAATGTCGGCGCCACCCCCGGCGACCTCGTGGCGATTCTCGAGGCGCTCAAACAGGCCGGCGCCCTTCATGCCGATCTGATCGTGATTTGAGGACGAAGACCATGACGTCGATCTCCTCCCCCCGAATGAGCCCCGCCGTTTCGATCTCGCTCGAAGAGGCGAAGACCGTCGGCAAGAAGGCCACCATCGATCAGGCCGGCAAGGCCTTCGAGGCCCTCTTCATGCAGACCATGATGAAGCAGATGCATGAGGCCAAGCTCGGCGACGGCCTGCTCGATGGGCAGGGCCAGGCGCCGTTCCGCACCATGCTCGATCAGGCCTATGCGGATCTGGCGACGAAGAAGATGAATCTCGGCCTCGCGGACGCGATCAAGCGCGCCTACGAACCGAACCTCGCCAAGACTCGGCGCTGACGACGGCGGAGGGAAGGGGACCACGGCGTGGCGGACATCCTCGGCATCGGCGCTTCCGGCTTGTCGGCCTACCGCAAGTCTCTGGAAGTCACCGGCAACAACATCGTCAATGCCGGAACCGAGGGCTATGCCCGCCGGGCGGCGACGCTCGCCTCCAGCGGCGAGCGCGCGTCCTCCCCCACGTCGATCGCCGGGGGCGGCGGCGGCGTCATGGTGGATCTCGTACGCCGCGCGAGCGATTCCTTCCTTCAGGCCCGCATGTGGAACGCCGCTTCCGCTTCGGGGCGGGCGCAGGCTCTGGCCGACGGTCTGTCGCGTTTGGAACGCGGCCTCCTGACCACGCCCTCCAACGTCAACAAGGCCGTCGCCGAACTCTTCGCGAAAGTGCAGGACCTCACGGCCTCGCCGGTCTCGATGCCCGCACGCTTCGCCGTGATCGACGCCGCGGAGCAGGTGGTCACGCAATTCCGGACCCAGGACGGCGTCATCGCCTCCGAGATCGCGTTCGCCGAGGACAACATTCGTGCGGGTCTCGGACAGGTCAACGTCCTTTCGGCGCAGCTCGCCAAGCTCAACGAAGAGTTCATGCGGGGCGGCGCGGGCGGAGCGGCCAATGATCTGCTCGACCAGCGGGACAAGCTGCTCGGAGAACTGACCCGCCTCGTCGGGATCACCGTCACCGAGAAGACCACCGGCGCCGTCGAGATCGCGCTCGGAGCTTCGACGAGCGGGCCGCGTCTCGTCGAAGGCAAGAAGTCCACCGATCTCGCCGTCCGCACCATCGGCGATCGCATCGAGACGATCTACGATCCCTACGGCTCCGGCGGCTCCACCAATGAAATGACGAGCGGCGCGCTCGCCGGATCGCTGAACCATCATCGCCAAGCCGTGAACGTGCGCAACGACCTCAATCGTCTCGCCGTCGCCTTCGCGGATCTCGTCAACCGCCGTCATCGTCAAGGCATCGACGTCTCCGGTCGACCGGGCGTCGACCTGTTCTCGACCGAAAGCCTCACCGCCAAGCCGGGCCCGGGCAACAGGGGCATCACCGAACTCGCCGTGGACGTCTCGCAGGCGGGAACGCTCCAAAATCTCTCCTACACCGCGCGTTACGACGCCTCGGCTCGCCTCTGGACCGTCAAATCGTCCAACAACGCCGTCACCGTGACCGGGCGTGAAACGGTGACGATCGACGGGATCCGCATCGCCTTTTCCGGCTCGCCCGCGGACGGGGACAGTTTCACCGTCTCCCCGCTCGAAAACGCCGCCCAAGGCATCCGTCTGTTGACGCAGGATCCGACGCGGCTCGCCGCGGCTCTGCCGCGCTACACGGAAATCGGCACGACCAACGAAGGCAGCGGCGATCTGCGGATCGAAGCCGGGCAGGGCGACACGTCCCCGCCCGGCATTCCGCGCATTCAGGATGTGCTGACGCGCTCCTTGTCGCCTTCGAGCGCTCTCGGCCTCGCCCGCAACGGCGTCGTCGGCGTGATTTCGTCGGGTGCGAAAGACGTGTCGCTCGCTTCGCTCGGCAGCCTCGCCGCCGCCTCCTTCGACGTGACGAAGACCGTCCCGGGCAACCCTTCGCCGAGCCTGACCTTCACCTTGGCGGGCGGTTCCCCGACGACGCTCGCGCTCGACCCCGCGACGTCGGGTGCTGCGGATTACGCCGCCGCCGTGAACCGCGCTCTCGCCGCGGCCGTCGACCGAGACGGAAATCCCTATTCGGAAAGCCTGCACGCTTCTGCAGCGGGCGACATGGTGACGATCAACGGCGTCGGGACCGCCGAGATCGCCTCCATGTCGATCGCAGGCCTCGAGGCCGGCGTGGTGGAGTCCCGAGCCGCGGCCTCCGATCTCATTCTCTTCACCCGCGAAGGCCGCCAGTTGAACGGGCCCGAACTCACGCTCGCCGAGCGCGACGCGCTTCTCAACGAGGCGAACGGCTTCAGTCGGAACGCGGCCTATGTCTCCCCGGCCTTCACGGCGGGGTATCGCGGCATCTCGCTGTCGCCGGTCACGCGGCCGATCGACGTTGTTCGCGGCGCGGATGCGGTCCATCGCGTGACCGTCAACGCGACGCCCGAAACCGACTCGGTCCAGACCGACGCCTCGGGGTTCCCGGTCGCGGGTGCCGTGCATGTGCTCGAGGTCGCGGGCCTGCCGGCCGTCCGGCTGGGCGGTGCCGACATCGCGGGTCTCGCCTCCGAGGACGTCGCCGCCGCCCTGCGCGCCTCGCTCGAGGCCCATGCGACGCAGCGCACCCTCACGGGCGCGGCGGTGTCTCCGCCCGCCGAGGATGCCGCCTTCGGGGTCACCGTCGACGGCCGCGCGCATACGGTCCGCTTCGTCCGCAACCGCTCTGAAGACGGCACTTTGCTGGAGGGCGGCACATTCTCCGTCGACGGCCCCATGCCGCTGCGCTTCGGGCTGGACGATTCTCCCGGCGGCGGTCAGGTCCGCGTCTCGATGACCTTGCCCGGTGCGCTCGAAGGAACGCGAGCGCCGACGGTCGTCTTTTCCGGCGGAGGCGTCGCGGCGCTCGGGCTGGGCGGTATCCCCGCAGGCGCGCTCCGGGCATCCGCCGCGGCGGATCCGGCGGCGTTGTCCGCAGGCCGTGCGCTCGCCGTCGAACTCGGCGGAACCGTTACGGCGATCACCGTCGCGGGCGCATCCGGCAGCACCACCAAGACGGTGGCGGGGGGCGGCACCTTCACCTTGTCGTGGTCGACGGATGCGCAGGGCCGCATCCGCCTCTCCTCGCCGGAGGATCCGAAGCTCCGCGTCGTCTCGCGCAACGTCGCCGAACGCGCGGCCGCGATCGATCTCGGCTTTCTCGGCACCGATCTCACCGTGACCGGCTCGGGCGCGCAGATCGAGATCGCTTCCACGATCGCCGATGCGGCGGCCACCGCGGTCGACGGTTCGAAGAGCGTTTCGCGGATCGGAGCGGGCCTCTCTCTGTCGGGGCCGATCCCCGAGGACCTCATCGTCGTGATGCGCGGCGAACCCACGGACAAGC
>CAYNUN010000110.1:0-6842 GCA_964400345.1 uncultured Methylobacteriaceae bacterium | reverse complement strand
GCGCATCCTTCTGGTGCTTCTGCTCGGCATCGGCCTCGTGCACGGGGCGAGCCTGTGGACCTATCTCAGCGCCTTGCAGCGCGACGCGGAACTGGCCGACCGCTCCCGCCTCGCCGATCGCCTCCTCACCATCAAGCTTTCGGTCATGCGCGTTCCGCCCGCCGAGCGCGAAGCGGTGGCGCACGACCTGTCCGGCGGCCCCATCGAGGCGCATTGGAGCCGCAACGAGCACGCGATCCCCGGCGGCCCGGGCGCGGAGAAATGGGAGAGTCTGGGCGCCCGCCTGCGCGAGGCGGCCCCGGAACTGGCCGAGGACGGCCTCATCATCGGCTCCAACCGCAAGCTCGAAGAGGACACCCATCTCGCGCTGATCTCGATGAAGCTGCCCGACGACAGCTGGGTGAACGTCAGCCTCGTGTCCTGGTCGCCGCGGCCGCATTCCGGCGAGGCGGCGCTCTTGTCCACCACGCTGGCCGCGCTGGGCGCGATCCTGCTTTCGATCCTGCTTGTCCGCTGGTCGACGAAGCCCTTGTCGGCCTTCGCCGCGGCCGCCGAGAGCTTCGAGGGCGCGTCGGGCGTGGTTCCCGTGGCCGAAACCGGCCCCAAGGAGGTCCGCGCGCTGGCCTCCGCCTTCAACGACATGCAGCGCCGCATCGCCCGCCTGATCGACGACCGCACGCAGGCCTTGGCCGCCGTCTCGCATGATCTCAAGACGCCGATCACGCGTCTGCGCTTCCGCGTCGACGAGATCGAGGATCCCGCCGCCCGCGCCGCGGTCGAGGCCGATCTCGACGACATGGAGCGGATGATCGACCAGACCTTGGCCTTTCTCCGCGGCGACCGCAGCGACGAAGAGCTGAAACCCGTCGATCTCGTCGCCATTCTGGAGACGATCACCGACGATCTGGCCGATGCGGGTCGGCCCGTCCAACTCTCCGGCAGTCCCGCGGCGGTGCTGCCCGGCCGCCGGCTCGCCCTCAAACGCGCCTTCGGCAATCTGATCGACAACGCCCTGAAATACGGCCGCACCGCCCGCGTTCGGGTCGAGGACCGGGCCGATGCGGTCGTGGTCGCGATCGAGGACGACGGCCCCGGCATCCCGGAAGCCGAGATGGAGCGCGCCTTCGCCCCCTTCGTCCGGCTGGAGCCCTCCCGCAATCCCGAAACGGGCGGTTTCGGCCTCGGTCTGACGATCGCCCGCGCCATCGTCGCGGGTCACGAGGGCACGCTCGCGCTCGCCGCCCGCCCCGAAGGCGGCCTGCGCGTCTCCGTCCGCCTGCCCAAGATCCGCCCCGCCTGAAGCCCGCGCGGACCGCACCGCCCCGCCCGATTGAAACGATCCGTTACACGACGGCAATCGAGCCGATGCCGGACTCGCTTAAGCCGAAGCGCGGCATGGTTCATGAACGGCGGATCGGCATGAAGGCGACGATACGGCTGGGCGCGGCGATGATCGGTCTCGCGCTCCTTCTCGGGACGGCGGCACGCGCGCATGAGGGGCACGATCACGGCGCCCCGCCGCCGCCCGTCGATGTCGGCATCGCCCCGCGCGCCGACGCCTCGTCCGAGGAGTTCGAACTCGTCGTCGTCGCCCGCGGCGACGCGCTCCGCATCCACCTCGATCGCTTTCGGACGAACGAGCCCGTCACCGACGCGCTCGTCGAGATCGACGCCGGCGGAGAAACCTTGGAGGCCAAGCCCGACGGCGCGGGCGCCTATGTCGTCGCCGCCCCGGCCCTCGCCCGGCCCGGCGCGCATGATCTCGCGATCACCGTCCGCTCCGGCGATCTCATCGACATCCTCGCCGCCACCCTGACGATCCCGGAACCGGCGAATGCCGGCACCGTCGCCCGCTCCGGCCTCCTCGGCCGCATCGCCGCGTCCCACACCGTCGAGCATCTGCGGGACTTCGCGCATCGTTTCGATCCCGGCTTCTGGGCGGGCATCGGCCTCGGCTTCGCGGCGGGCGCGGTCGCGATGCTGTCGCTCCGGCGCAGGCGCAGGGCCGCCCCCGCCGTCGCCGCGGCCTTGGCGGGTTGCGCGCTGCTCTGGACCGCCCCTCCCCTCGCGGCGGGCCCGGCGGCCTCGTCCGCTCCCGCCGCAGCCCCGCTGCACGACCTCGCCCGACGCCTCCCCGACGGAGCGGTCTTCGTGCCCAAGGCGACGCAGCGGATCCTCGGCATACGCACGACTCTGACGGCGCTCGAAACCCATCCGGACGTGGTCGAACTGCCCGGCCGCGTGATCCCCGATCCGAACGGGTCGGGCTTCGTCCAAGCCTCCGTGGCCGGCAGGCTCATGCCTCCCCCGGGCGGTTTTCCCCGGCTCGGAACGCGGGTCGCGGCGGGCGACCTGCTCGCTTTGGTGCAGCCCGCCATCGGCGCGGCCGACCTCACCGCCCAACAGCAGCAGACGCGCGAGCTCGAACAGCAGATCTCCATCGTCGAGCGGCGTCTGGAGCGCCTGCGCCCGATCGCGAGCGTGATCGCCCGTTCGCAGATCGAAGACGCGGAGCTGGAACTCGCCGGTCTGCGGCGGCGGACGGCGGAACTGCAGCGCGCGCCGCGCGAACCGGAGCGGCTGGTCGCCCCCGTGTCGGGCGTCGTCGCCGCGGCGGAGGCGGTCGCCGGCCGGATCGCGGATCCGAACGCGGTCATCTTCCAGATCGTCGATCCCTCCCGCTTCTGGGTCGAGGCGCTGAGCTTCCAGCCCCGCTCCTTCGCCGCCGACGCCCGAGCCCGCCTGCCGGACGGGCGCATACTCGGCCTCGATCATCGCGGCAGCGGCCTCGCCGATCGCCTGCAGGCCGTCCCGGTCCATTTCTCGGTCGAGGGCGATCCCCGCGGCCTTCGGGCGGGGCAATTGCTCACCGTGATCGCGAGAACGGAGACGGAGCGCCGCGGCGTGGCGATCGCCCGAGACGGCGTCCTGCGCGACGCGAACGGCCGATCGATCGTCTACGAGCACGCCGCGGCCGAACGCTTCGTCCCGCACGAAGTCAGGGTCGAACCGCTGGACGGGAACCGCGTGCTGATCGTGGCGGGGCTCGAACCCGGCCGCAGAATCGTGATCCGCGGCGCCGAACTCGTCAATCAGATCCGCTGAGGCCGCGCGTCCGTGTTCAACCTTCTCGTCACGCAATCGCTTCGGAACCGCTTCTTCGTCCTGCTCATCGCGGCGGTGCTGGTCGTCTATGGGGCCTTCACGGCGTCGAAATTGCCCGTCGACGTCTTCCCGGATCTCAATCGACCGACCGTCACCATCATGACCGAGGCCGAGGGCATGGCCCCCGCCGAGGTGGAGCAGCTCGTCACCTACCCGATCGAGACGCGCATGAACGGCCTCCCCGGCGTGACGCGCGTGCGCTCGACGTCGACCGTCGGGCTTTCCATCGTCTATGTGGAGTTCGATTGGTCGACGGAGATCTACCGCAACCGTCAGCAGATCGCCGAACGGCTGTCGCTCGTGCAGGCCCAGATGCCCGCGGGCGTCGTGCCGCAGATGGGTCCCGTCAATTCCATCATGGGCCAGATCATGCTGATCGCCGTGACGGGTCCGGAGACCGTCTCGCCGATGCAGTTGCGCGAGATCGCCGACTTCGTCGTCCGGCCGCGCCTGCTCACCGTTCCGGGCATCGCGCAGGTGATCCCGATCGGCGGCGAAGTCCGCCAATATCGCGTGTCGCCGAACGCCGCGGCCATGCGCGCCTTCGGCGTCGGCCTCGATCAGGTGGAAACGGCGCTGACCGATTTCGGCGCGAATACGGGCGGCGGCTTCACCGATCAATATTCCCGCGAATTCGTCATCCGGAACATCGGGCGCACGCGCAGCCTCGAGGATCTCCGAAACCTCGCGATCGCCACCGCCTCGGGGCGTTCGATCCTCCTGCGCGAGGTCGCGGACGTGGATTTCGCGCCCCGCGTCAAACGCGGCGAAGCGGGCTTCATGGGCCGCCCGGCCGTCATCGTCTCGGTGGAGAAGCAGCCCGGCGTCGATACGCTCCGGCTCACCACGGAGGTCGAACGCGCGATCCGCGAGATCACCGCGACCCTGCCCGACGGCGTCAAGGCCGACGAAGTCCTGTTCCGTCAGGCGACCTTCATCGCGACCTCGATCACCAATGTGAAGAAGGTTCTGGTCGAAGCCGTCGTCGTGGTGGCGATCGTGCTCTTCGCCTTCCTCCTCAACGTCCGGACCACCGCGATCTCGCTGACGGCGATCCCCGTCTCGATCCTCGTCACGGGCATCGTGTTCCATCTCATGGGGTTGTCGATCAACACGATGACCTTGGGCGGGCTGGCCATCGCCGTCGGCGAACTGGTGGACGACGCCGTGGTCGACGTCGAGAACATCTTCCGCCGTCTGCGGGAGAACCGGGAACGCGGCAATCCGCGCTCCGTCTTCGACGTGGTTGTTTCGGCGAGCCGTGAAGTCCGCTCGGGCATCGTCTATGCGACGATGATCATCGTCCTCGTCTTCGTGCCCCTCTTCGCGCTGTCGGGGATCGAGGGTCGTCTCTTCGCGCCCTTGGGTCAGGCCTACATCATCTCGATCCTGGCGAGCCTCGTGGTCTCGATCACGCTCACGCCCGTGATGGCCTATTACATGCTGCCCGGGCTGAAGCGTCTCGACGCGGAGGACGGGCGCATGGTCCGCGCGCTCAAGGCGGGCAATCGTCGCCTGCTCGAATGGTCCTTCCGCCGCCCCGTCACGCTGATGGTCCTCGCCTCGGCCGGCGTGATCGCCGCCGCGGCCTTCGCCGCCCAGTTGCCCCGCACCTTTCTGCCGCCCTTCAACGAAGGCACCCTGACCATCGGCATGTATTTCCAGCCCGGCATTTCGCTCGCCGAAAGCCATCGGGTCGGTCTGGTCGCCGAGCGGCTCATCATGGAAGTGCCGGAGGTCAAGCTCGTGGGCCGGCGGACGGGCCGCGCGGAACTCGACGAGCATGCCGAAGGCGTGCACTCGTCCGAGATCGACGTGGATCTTCATTCCGGCGGCCGCTCGAAGGACGAGATCATCGCCGACATCCGCGCCCGCCTTGCGGTCCTGCCCGTCACCACGAATATGGGACAGCCGATTTCGCATCGCCTCGACCATATGCTGTCCGGCGTCCGGGCGCAGATCGCGCTCAAAGTGTTCGGCGAGGATCTCGATACGATCCGTTCGGTCGCCGAGGATCTGCGCGCCCGCCTTGCGACCGTTCCGGGGCTGGTCGACCTTCAGGTCGAAAAGCAGGTCCGCATCCCGCAACTCGAAGTGATCGTCGACCATCGCCGCGCGGCGCTGTACGGCCTGCGTCCCGCGGCGATCACCGAGCAATTGGAGCGCCTGTCGAACGGGAGGATCGTGTCCCGCATCATCGACGGCAATCGGCGCTTCGACGTGGTGCTGAGGCTCGAAGACGGCCTGAGGACGACCCGCGGCCTGAGCGACCTCCTGATCGCATCCCCGCTCGGCTGGATCCCGCTCGGCGAAGTCGCCGACGTGGTGGAGACCGACGGCCCCAACCAGATCCAGCGCGAGAACGGCAAACGACGGACGGTGGTGCTCGCCAATACCGCGGGCGGCGCGGACATGACCGCGATCGTCGCGGAAATCCGCCGCATCGTCGCCGCGAAACCCCTCCCCGAAGGCGTCTTCACGAGCCTCGAAGGCACGTTCCAGGCGCAGGAGGAATCCATGCGCACGATCGGCCTTCTCAGCCTCGTGTCGCTCGCCATGATCTTCGCGATCCTCTACAGCCGGTATCGGTCGACGGTCCTCGTGCTCATCATCATGGCGAGCGTCCCGCTCGCTCTGATCGGCTCGGTCGTCGCGCTTCATGCCGCGGGACAGCCCTTGTCGGTCGCCTCCATGGTGGGCTTCATCACGCTCACGGGCATCGCGACCCGCAACGGCATCCTCAAGATCAGCCACTACATCAATCTCGCGATCCAAGACGAACTGCCCTTCGGCCGGGATCTCGTGATGCGCGGCAGTCTCGAACGCATGACGCCCGTCCTGATGACGGCCCTCTCGGCCGGCGTGGCGTTGCTGCCGCTGATGATCGACCCTTACGCGCCGGGCAAGGAGATCCTCCATCCGGTCGCGGTCACGATCTTCGGCGGATTGATCACCGCGACCGTGCTCGATGCCCTGCTGACGCCCGTCCTCTTCCTGCGTTACGGCCGCAAGCCGCTCGAACGTCTCGTCGCGCAGGCGCGCGAGAGCCGTGAGGAAGAATCCGCCGCGGGCCGTTCCGGCCCCGTGGAAGCCTATTGAAACGAGGAACCCTCGAAGATGACCCGCTTTCCTCTCGCCTTGATCGTCGCCGCCCTGCTCGCGGTCTGCACCGTCCCGCCCGCCGCCGCGCATGCGCCCCGGCCCGGACCGAACGGCGGCCTGAAGGTCGATGCCGGCACGCGCCACCACGCCGAACTGGTCGCCGACGGCACCACGAAAGTCGTCGTGTTCCTCTATGATCAGGACGACAAGCCCGTCCCCGCGGCGGGCTATCGCGCCAATGCGGTGCTCGTGGTCGACGGCGGCACGCGGCGCTTCGCTCTGCAGGCGGGGGAAGGCAACCGCCTCGTCGGCGTCGCCCCGGTCCCGGTTCCGGCCGGCGTCAAGGGAGCGGTCCAGATCACGGGTCCGGACGGCGTCACCGCCCAAGCGCGCTTCTGACGCGGTTTTCGACGCGTCGACGAAAATGCACGCCGTTCTCGACGAAGTCCGTCCCGTCTAATGAAAAAGCCGCCCCGGAGGGCGGCTTGTTCGGATCGTGTGAGGGCGAAACGTTCAGCAGCGCAACATCGGGTTCGATATTTCGGCAGTGAATGGTTGTGGGTTGGGGACCATGA
>CAYNUN010000109.1:0-6849 GCA_964400345.1 uncultured Methylobacteriaceae bacterium | reverse complement strand
ATGCGGTCGCGATGCTTGGTCGAGCGGTCGAGCGCCGCATCGATCGTGCCCTGTCGGATCAGCGGCACGCCCCAGACGACGGCGCGATAGGCCCGCTCCAACGGGCCCGTCCGGCCGTGATCGGCGAATTGCGCGGCGAGGCCCTTATGCGCCTTGTCGTTCTTGGCGACGACGAGCAGGCCCGTCGTGTCCTTGTCCAGTCGGTGCACGATGCCGGGACGCTTCACCCCGCCGATGCCCGAAAGGCTCTCGCCGCAATGCGCGATGAGCGCATTGACCAGCGTCCCGCTCTCATGCCCCGCGGCCGGATGCACCACGAGCCCCGCGGGCTTCTCGATCACCAGGAGATGATCGTCCTCGAACGCGACCTCGAGCGGGATGTTTTCCGGCTCCGGTTCCGCCGGTGCGGCTTCCGGCACCTGCAGCGCGAGCGCATCGCCGAGCATCAGCTTCCGGCCGGGGTCGTCGACGGCCTTGCCGTTGACCAGCACGCCGCCTTCGACGATCAGCGCCTTGAGCCGCGTGCGCGACAGTTCCGGGATCCGCGCGGCGAGGATCTTGTCCATGCGCCCGCCCGCTTCTCCTTCTTCCACGGTGAAGCCCGCGGAGCGATCCGGCGAAACCTCGACGATTTCGGGGCCCGACGGCGGGGGAGGGGGCGCGGCGGCGGCGGCTTCGGCCGCGGCGATCTCGCGATCCGCCTTCCTGATCTTGCGGGACATGTCGGATCCGATGGTCTCGTGGGTCCGGGCCGTGCGGCCCGAATGCTGCGTCCGTCTCATGCGGTCCATGGGCGGCGAGGTCAAGCCGCACGGTCCTCGTCGCGGCGTTTCCCTCTCCCCCCGCGCGCGAATCCTTTGCCCGAACCGGTTGCGATGGGGCACAAGGGAGGCATGAGCGCGCCGTCCTTCCCCAGTTTCAAATCCCTCGCTTCCGAGCCGGGCTTCCCCGGCTGCGCGGTCGGACGCACGGTGACGATCAACGGGGCGACGATCAAGGTCACGGAGATCGGCCTCAAACGCACCCGCATCGTCGGCATCGATCTCGCCACGGGCAAGGAGCGCCGCTTCCGCCTCGCGAGCGCGCTGCGCGACGACACCGTCGGCCCGCATGCGGAACCTGCGGCTCCCATTTCGCTGCGCGTCCGCGATGAAGCCTTCGAGGCGTCGCCGGGCATCCGCGAGGCGCTCGCGGCGCTCGACGCCGGCACGCCGCTCGTCCTCGTCACCGGCCGCGCGGGCACGGGCAAGACGCGGCTCATCCGCTATCTGCGTCGCCGTCCCGGCGGCGAGCGGCAGGTCGTCGTCGCGCCCACGGGCATCGCCGCGCTGAACGCCGGGGCGCAGACGATCCACAAGGTCTTTCAACTGCCGCCCAATCTGATCGACCCGCGCGAACTGGCCGACATGAAGGGCGGGGCGCCGGCGCTCAAGAAGATGACGCGCCTCGTGATCGACGAGATCTCCATGGCCCGCGCCGACGTGATCGACGCGGTGGATGCCCGCCTGCGGCGCATCCGGGAGGACCGGCGACCCTTCGGCGGCGTTCAGGTCGTGATGGTCGGCGATTTCCTCCAGCTGCCCCCCGTCGTTTCGCGCGACGAGGAGCCTCTGCTGCGCACGCTCGGTTACGACTCCCCCTTCGCCTTCAGCGCCCATGCGCTGCGCGATCTGCCCGTCGCGAGCGTGCTGCTCGAAAAGGTCTATCGGCAGGACGAGGAGGATTTCGTCGAGCTTCTCAACCATGTCCGCGCCGGCCGTCATGCCGCGGAATCCGCACGCATCCTCAACGAGCGCTGCCACGGTCCGCACCGCCCCGACGCCGTGCCCCTGCTCCTCGCGCCCACGCGCGCTGCGGTGGATCGCTACAATCGCGAGGGGATGGAACGACTCACCGGCGAGGCGCGCGTCTTCGACAGCGTCACCGAGGGCAAGTCGGACATCGCGGGCGATCGGCTCCCCGTCCCCGATCGCGTCGAACTGCGCGTCGGCGCGCGCGTCATGGCGGTCAAGAACGATCCGCAGGGCCGCTGGGTCAACGGCTCGCTCGGCACCGTGATCGGCTTCGAAGAACAGGGCGTCAACGTCCGCTTCGACCGGACGACCGAGCGCAGGCTCGTTGAAATCGCCGCTTGGGAAAGCGTCAAGCAGGTCTGGAACGAGCGCAAGAGCGCCATCGAGACCGAGGTCACGGGCGCCTTCCGGCAGATCCCCCTCGTGCCCGCCTGGGCGATCACCATCCACAAGGCGCAGGGCCTGACGCTCGACGACGTCCGCCTCGATCTCGGCGCCGGGGCCTTCGCCGCCGGCCAGATCTATGTCGCCCTGTCACGGGTGCGCACCATGGCGGGGCTGTCCCTCGCGCGGCCCTTCCGTCCGTCGGATCTCGACGGGCGTTCCGCAGCCGATCCTTATCAACGCTGGCTCAGGGAACGCCGCGACCGCGGCATGTGAACGCCGCCGATTTTCGATCGACGACATGTCGAACGCGACGAGCGTGCCCTTCCACAGAAGTGGACGCATATCCGATCTTCGTCGCTTTACTCGGATGATTCCGGCGTCGACATCGGTTAGGGTTCAAACTTCGAAAGGCTGCTTGCCGGGAAAAGATCATGCCTACGGATTTCGGAATCGCAGGAAGTCGGAATTACAAGGCCGACTTGAAGGCCGTCGACGAAAGCAAGGCCCGTTCCCTCCTGCTCGCCGTCAAGACCCAGATCACCGGCACGAACGGCACGAAGAGCGGCGTCCTGAAGCTCGTCAATCTGCAGGGCGGCGGCAACATCGCGCTCGAGCGCAAGGGCATCATGACCCGCATGTTCCAGCGCGACGGCGCGGCCATGCGGACGACCGCCGAGACGTTGAAGGATCTTTTCGCCAAGGCGGGCTTCAGTCCCGAAATCCGGCGGGAATTGTCGGATTATCTCGATCGGCGGGAGAACCGGGCGGGCACCAAGACCATTTCGGAGTTGATCACCAAGGGCTTTACCGGCATTCGCGCGGCGTCGGCGGACGATCCCAAGGAGGCGCTGCGCATGCTCGGCGTCGTGCAGACGCAGTCGCTGGCGGAATCCGGGATGGGCGGCGCGCGCGGGCAGCTTGCCGCGGCTGATCGCGTGGGAGAAAAGCGCCTCATCAAGGTGAACAATGGATTCGTCGAGTTGAAACTCGACGGCGTCAATGCACGCGGCGAGCCGCGCCTCGACCGCTGGAGAGTCGCCGGATCCGCCTATCTGGAGAACCGCGTTCCCGGCATCGTGCGTCCGGAAATCTACGCTCTGGTCGAGAAACGCGCCGACGGCAGCGTGACGTATCACGCCGTCGCGGGCGACAAGCACTTCAAGCGTTGGGCGGCCGATCGTCTCGCGCAGAACCCCGGCTCGACCTTGGCTTTCGCAGGCGTCGTCATGGCCCGCGCCAAGGGCGTCGAGATGATGAACGCCAACGACAGGGACAAGGCGCCCGTCGTCGCGACGGTGTCGCCCGAGGCGCTCGCGGGGGCCGCGCTCGACGGCCTCGCGACCTTGAAGAACATGTCCGCGGGCGGCTTCGTCCACGGCGACCTCAAATCCCCGAACATGTTCATCGACAGCAAGACGCGGACGCTCCAATTCATCGACGTCGACGATATCTCGAAGATGCGCAAGGGGCAGAACGGCGTCCGCATTCCCGGCTTCACGTCCGCATTCTCGCATCCCAACGCCATGCGCGGAGCCGTCGGTTTCGAGCAGGATCTGATGGGCCTCGGCGTGTCGATCCTGCATACCGCTCTGACCAATCGCGGGCACAAGAATGACGCGCGGATCCTTCAGAACGGGGTGGCCGATTACAACAAGGCGTTCAAGGAACTCGCCAAGGCGGACAATGCCGACGCGTCCGATCCCGGCTTCATGAAGCTGCGGGCCATCATCGAGGGCACCGTGCCTGCCGACGCCTCGCCCGCGGAGATCCTCGCGCTCAACTGGATCAATGCGGCCCTCGATCAATCCGCCCCCATGAGCGTCCGATACGGGGCGCAGGGCAACGGAACGCATCTTCTCGACTTGGTCGATCCGAGCCGCAATCCGGCGGTGGCGACGCGCATCGATCGCCGGACCGGGGCCGTCGCCGCGCCTCAGCCTCGAGCCCCGCTCACGGGAATGGCGGCCATGTTCGAACCCCGGCAGGAGCCGCAGGCTCCGGCCCGGCCGGCGCAGCAGCGTGCCCCGGCGCAGCAGCGTGCCCCGGCGCAGCAGGCCGCCCCGGCGGCTCCTCAGGTGCAGCCCGCTCGACCCGCTCAGAGAGGCTTGGGCGTGGCGGCGGAACAAGCGCTCGACGCTCTCTCCGTGGCCATGGACAAGGCCTTGCCCGCCGCGGCCGTCAACGTCGTCTATCCGGCCGTGCAGGCTTGGACGAAGGGCATCGAAGGCATGGCGGCGCTGGCAGAGGCGGCGGCGGAAGGGCGGAGCCCCGACGCTCTCGACGCCCGTATCCGCGAGATCCTCACCGACCGCATCAATCTCGAGCATCTCCGCTTCGCCGTCGGCGCGGATCCCGCTCTGGCGGCTCTTTCGGCCGAATCCCGCACGACCTTGGAACAGCAGCTCAATCGACGTGCGGTTTTCCAAGACGCGGTCGTGATGAATTCCGCCGGGCTTGCGACGCGGATCGAGGCGATCCGCACGAGGATGAAGTTCTGACCTTCCGACCTGCCGTCTCCCATGCCGAGGATGTGCTGCTGATGAACACCGTTCCCGGCGACTTCGCCGCACTGATGTCGGATTTTCTCGCCCGCTGCGGCCATGCCTCCGATGCTGCGGCCGACGGCATCGAATTCGCCGCCGAGGACTGCATCGCCCGCGCGACGCCGCACCCCGACCGTCCCGGTCATGTGCTGATCGAGATCGAGATCGGCTCGATCGATCCGGAAGAACTCGCCGAGGACGCCCGCGCCCTTTTGGCGATCCACCGCTTCAACGATCTCTCGGAGTGGCTCTTCACCGTCGACGCCGACGATGCGCCCGTGCTGCGTCTCGTCCGGTCGATCGCTTCGACGGACGGCGCCGCGCTCGAGCGTCTGTTCGCCGACGGTATCGAAACCGCATCGGCCGTGGCCCTGCTCGCAAGGCGCCGCGACGTCCCGGAACCCGAAAACCGACCGGAGGGAATGGAAACGACGATCATCCGCGGCTGACCCGCCGCGTGGCAGATCAGCGGCGTCCGTCGGACCCGCGGGGAGGTTGCAGACGCGAAATGCCCGCTCTCCGAGCGGACGCGCTTCTCGACCCTCGGATCGAACTTCCTCGTTCATTGTCGCGGACGGATCTTGCCGCGCATTCGGCGACGGACGAAGCTCGGATCTCCGTGTGCGCCGACGCACTGCGGAAAAGCGCTCCGACGGGCGATCATCGTTTCGAGAGGAACGGACGGTCCGTTCGGTGAAGAATGATGGATATCGGTCATGGCGATCGACGGATTTCGCGTAGAACTCGGAGCGCCCGCCAAGGGCGCCGACATCAAAGACATGGTGTCGAAGGAGAGCGTGGCGAACCTCCTCGAAAAGGCGCGCCTCGATAAAGACTTCGAGGCGGCGAAGGGCGATTACGAATTCCGGCTGCGCAAGCACAAGGGGCAGGCGGTTCTCGAACTGCGCCGGCCCACCACCGGCTTCTTCGCGAAGATATGGGGCGGCGGTCGACGCTCCGCCGAACGTGTCGCGGCCTATGAGGCGATCGCGAGGCAGGTGTCCTCCTTGGCGCCGCACTCGGGCGACATGCGCAAGGCGGATGCTCGTGCGGCGGCGGGGCGGATCATCGGGCTCGAGGAATTTCGGCGCAAAGCCGACGACGGTTCCCTCTTTCGTGACATCCGACCGACCGACGGAGCGATCCTCCGCTCGCTGGAAACGGTGCGGGAGAACGTCCTGAAAGACACATTCCGAGTGATCGGAGGCATCAGGGTCCGCGAGGGGACCATGACGCTTCTGTCCCGTGCCGACGTGTCGGTCGACGCGACCGGAACCCTCCGGATCAAATTTCCGGGGAACGGCTCCGCTCCGGAGAATCTGAACAAGGTTCTCGATCACTGGGCCGCGGGCGCGAGCATGGATCGCGAGGATCCCGAGTTCAGGAGGATGGCCGAAAATCTCCTGACCTGTGTCGGTTCCGATTCCCGACGGCTGATCGGCCGGCTCGTCGAGGACCACATCCGTGACGATTTCGGGGTCACGGCGACGGATGTTCCCTCATCCTTCGAATTGGCCTTCAAGATCGACGGCATGAAGGTCGACGTCGGCGTCTCTCAGACCGCAAGTCTGAGGCGGACCGAAAACCCGGCCGCCGACGAAAAGGCCTATTCCGCGCGCCTCGACTTCTGGTGGGGCATGGCCGACGAAGACGGGCTCGCCGGACGAAACTTCAATGAGCGCCGCGCTTTCGACGCGAAATTCGTCTGCGGCCCCGAAGGCGCTGCTCTCGACGTGAATGGCGGATGACATCGCAGGACCGGCGTCCGTCCGTTCGGGCGCCTTTTCGTCGGCCATGACGGTCGAAACGAAGTCGAACTCCTCGGAGCGATGAGGATGAGACGTCCCGGCCTGCGGAGGTCACGGTCGGCGCGTGGACTGAAATCCTTGGCGCTCCCAAGGGGACTCGAACCCCTGTTTTCGTAATGCCCGTCGACACACAAAGAACCCGGCGACGTCCGTCTTCGGGTCGCCGTCCCGAACATTCGAAACCGAGCGATGTCGAGCCTCCTATTTGCGCAATCGGCCCACAAACATTAAAATACAAAACACTCAAGATCATACTAGAGAAAAGGCCGGGGCATGTTCATAAGCTTTGGGGATCACCGTTGCATTAGCCACGGTCAG
>CAYNUN010000108.1:6147-6865 GCA_964400345.1 uncultured Methylobacteriaceae bacterium | reverse complement strand
AGCGCGGAGCCCGAGCGGAACGGATCGATGCCGCGCGCGACGCCTTCCGGATTGGTGTGGACGATGAGGTCGAGCCCGAGCCGCCGCGCCGTCTCGTCGCGGAACGCGATCATCTCGCGGAACTTCCAGCCCGTATCGACATGCAGCATCGGAAACGGCGGGCGTCCCGGCAGGAACGCCTTCATCGCGAGATGCAGAAGCACCGCCGAGTCCTTGCCCACGGAATAGAGCAGGACGGGTTTGCGGAATTCGGCCGCGACCTCGCGAAAGATCGAGATCGAGCCCGCCTCCAAGGCCCGGAGACGCGGCGACATCAGGGACGAGGCGAGAGGCGAAGTCGCGGTCCGGTTCATCGGCGCTTCCCGGGTTCGAGACCGGCGGCCGCCGCGCGAAGACCGCGGCCCGCCCTGCGGAGCGGCATGCGTCGGAGATGAATTGACGTAGGGGAATTTACAAAGACTGACGTAACGTCATATGTCAACGATGCCGCCCGGGCGGGCCCTCCCCACATGCGGACGGAGTTGCCCGGGACGAAAGGAGTCTGTTTGATGGTACCCATGTTCGCGCCCCGCCCCCCTGGACGAGTTCGGATTCCCGGACGCCTCAACCCGGATGCTTGGGCCGTGCTTTTCGGCGCGATCGCCGTGGAAGCCGGGGCCGCGGTCATGGCCGTTCATCGGCGCGGCGTCGCGGCGGCTTCGAAGGAGGACGGCAGCCC
>CAYNUN010000108.1:0-6137 GCA_964400345.1 uncultured Methylobacteriaceae bacterium | reverse complement strand
TTCTGGGGCGGCTGAAGGAACTCGCGCCCCATTGGCCCGTGGTGGCCGAGGAGGAATATGCGGCGGGCCGCAAGCCGAATGCGGCGCCGACCTTCATCCTCGTCGATCCCTTGGACGGCACCCGCGAATTCCTCACCGGCAACGGCGAATTCACCGTCAACATCGCCCTCGTGCATGAGGGCCGTCCCGTCGCGGGCGCGGTCTTCGCGCCGGCGATCGACACGCTCTGGGTCGGCGGCGACACCGCGGCCGCGATCAACATCACGCCGGGCATGCCGCTCGCTGCGGCCTGCGAGAGCCGGACCCTCGCGGTCCGGCCCGCGCCGTCCGGACTGACGGCGATGGCGAGCCGGTCGCATCGCGATCCGGAGACCGACGCGCTGATCGCGCGTCTGCCCGTCGAGACCTGCCTCTCCGCGGGCTCCTCGCTGAAATTCTGCCGCATCGCGGAAGGCGTCGCCGATCTCTATCCGCGGTTCGGACCGACGATGGAATGGGACACGGCGGCGGGCCACGCCGTCCTGCAGGCGGCGGGCGGAACCGTGGTGACGCCTGTGGGCGAACCCTTCATCTACGGCAAGGCCGCCGAGGGATGGCGCAACGGCGCCTTCGTCGCCTTGGGCGATCCGAACCTCGCGCATCTTCTGTCCTGAGCCGCCGCCGTCACCAGGCGTCGTCGCGCTCGTAGCCGGCCCGCTTCAAGGTCTCCCCGGCGATGTCCTTGAACCGGGCCTTCTTGGCGACGGGCCAGTCCTTCCAGCGGCCGAGCGGGTCGAAGTCCCCCGTCTTCTCGACGGGCACCCACCCCGCTTCGGCCGCCCGGGTCGACGACCCGCGGACCGGCAGGCGCTTCAGCGCGTCGAAGTCGTAGCGCTCGGGGTCGAGGCCGGCATGGAGCAGCAGGCCCCGCATCGTGCCCTCGGGATCGCGGACGAGATCCTCGTAGCGGACCACCGTCGCCTGCGGACAGGCGTTCTCCCCGCCGGGTCCGAAGGTCAGGATCGCCTCGCACGCCTCCCGCCATTCATGCGCCAGCGTGCGGAACCGCTTCCTCATCGGGCCGCGGCCGCCGAACGTTCCTTCGCTCGACCGGATCACGTCCCGCCCGTCCCGCAGCACGAGGATCAGCACGTCGCGCGGGAAGATCTCCGGGAACAGGCCGATCGCGCGCATATGCGGCGACTTCAACAGCATCCGCTTCTCGCCGCTGCTCTCCTGCAGCGCCTTCATCCAGCCCGAGGCCAGATAAGCGAGCATGTCCCGCCGCCCCATCACTTCGGCATTGGCGGGGAACATGAAGAGGAACTCCCGCTGCAGCGCTTCGGCTCCTTCCGCGGTGCAGAGAAGGGGGAACTCCCACAACCGTCCGGGGTTCTGAAGAAGGTCGGGATGCAACGCCAAGGCGTCGGCGACGAAGTTCGTGCCCGAGCGCGGCAACACGCCGTGCACGAACACGGCGGGCCGGTGGGCGGCGCCGCGGACCGCGTCCGCGATCGCATTGAGCCTCGCCTTCTCGGCGGGGTCGGATGCAGGGAGGAAGTCCGAACGGGCGACGGCCGCAAGACCGACCGCCCGGCGAAACAAGTGCGGCAACTGCTTCAGACGAGCGAAGCGTGATATCTCGATAACGTCGGATAGAGGAGATTTACCGATATATTTTTTCGCCTTCTTCATTTTGCTTTTTTCTCCGACATTTAAACATGAAGTACAGTTGTATTTGGTGCCATTATCGCCGTTTTTTCATTCGATTACGGTACGCATTTCGTCGGATGATGTTTTCTTTCGGAATACGCCTCGCGTCCGGAAACCGCTCGTCGGGTCCGTCGGAATTTCGATTCACGCGTCAGGGACGGTTCGCATGAAGCCCGATACGACGGCCGGAGATGTCCGGCGGAGCGCCGAGACCGGGACGTCCCTTTTCGGCCGTTCGGGGGCCGGCGAAGCGGAAAGCAACGTCATCGACATGGGCCCCGCCCGCGCCGCCCGACTGAGCGCCAGGCTCGAAAATCGCCGGGAAAGGACGAGCCGAACCGTCGTCGACATCGACCGGAGAACGAGGGCCGCCAAGCGGGCGCTCGACATCGTCGGCAGCGCCGTGCTGATCTTCCTTCTCGCCCCCCTCCTTCTCGGCCTCGCCTTGGCGGTCCGCGCGACCTCGCCGGGCCCGGCGCTGTTTCGGCAGAAGCGCTACGGGCGGAACGAGGTGCTCTTCACCATCTACAAGTTCCGCACGATGCATGCCGACCGGCAGGATCCGACCGGGGTGCGGCAGGCCGTGGGCGGCGACGCCCGGATCACGAGGCTCGGAGCCTTTCTGCGCCGGACCAGCCTCGACGAATTGCCTCAGCTTTTCAATGTCTTGTCCGGCGACATGTCGCTCGTCGGACCGCGGCCGCATGTGCCCGGAATGCTGGCCGGCGGGGTGCTTTACGAGGAGTTGGTCCCGAACTATTTCGCCCGCCACGCGGTCCGCCCGGGGCTGACGGGCCTCGCCCAAGTCTCGGGCTGCCGCGGACCGACGACCGATCCCGTACCCGCCCGCAAGCGGATCGAACATGATCTGGCCTATATCGAACGCATGTCCTTGGCGCTCGACCTGAAGATCCTCTGGAAGACCTTCGTGATGGAATTCATCACCGGATCGGGCGTGTGAAGACGGGTCGCGACGATCGACCCACGCGACCAAGTCGAAAATTCGGGGGATCCGAGTTGCCGCGCGGAAGGGAGGGATGCCCCTCCCCGCTCATCTGTTGCCCGCGTCGCGGACCGTCAGCACCGTGCCGGAAATATCCCTCACGATCGCGCTGATCTGCAGGAACTCCGAGACGGGCGCATTCGCGACATAGACGATGTCCTGGTTCTGCAGCAGGAAACGCTGAGCGACGAAAAAGCCCGACGGGTCGCGGACGTTCAGCCGATAGACCGTCGGAATGTCGCCTCCCCCGGCGAATGGGCGGACATCCGCCCCGATCTCGTGCAGCACCCGCGGCCGCTCGCGGCGATAGACCACGACCGTATAGGGATCGGCCCGATCGGGCAGAAGCCCTCCGCCCTTGGCGAGCCCCTCGGCGAGATTCATCTGGTCCCGGTCGAAGCTGAACAGCGCCGAACGGGCGATGCCCGGCGTCTGCTGCAACGGCGTCCGCGTGATCTGGGTCTGGGCGGGCAGGCCGAGCGCGCCCATCACCACGAAATAGCGGGGGTCGCGTTCGAGCGTGATCACGTCGCCCGGCCCGACCGGGATGTTGTTCGAGGGGTTGGAATGGATCGCGGAGAGCCGCGCCGTGGTCTGCCGCCCGCCCCGCGTCACCCGGACCAGCGTCTCGTAATCGGGGAATTTGTTGCCCTCCGCCGCTGCGATCGCGTCGAGCACCCGGTCCTGTCCAGGCGTCAGCGCCACGCGGCCGGGCTTGTTCGCGTCGCCCGCGACGGTGGCGAGGTTCGAGCGGCGATTGACCACCGTCACCACCACCTGCGGCTCGATCGCGCGCTGCCGGAGCCGCCCCTCGATCTCCTCCGCCACGTCGACGGGCCGGCGTCCCGACACCTTCACCTGCCCCGCATAAGGCATGGTGAGCGTCCCGCTCTGGAGCACTTCCTGATCGGGTATGTCGACGAAATTGCCCCGCGCCAGCACCGTGTTCTGGGGGTTGAAGAGACCGCCCGTCCCGGCCTCGAACACCGTGATCCTCACGAGATCGCCCGGCCCGATCACGAGATCGCGACCGCCCGCGAGGCGGCCGAAGGCGCCGGCGAGGCTCGATCGCCGACCAGCCGACGAAATCTCCGCCGTCCGCGGCGTCAGATCGACGAGCACGAAACGTTCGGCGGCGACGTCGTTCGGCGTGTCCGAAGCGACGTATTGCACGGCCGAACGCGTGAAGGACGCCGATGCGGGCCCGTCCGCAGGGAGGGCGCAGGCGGAAAGGGCCAGCGCGGAAACGCAGGCCGCGAGTGAGGCATGCCGAGATGTCACCGGATTTCTTCCCCCGATCGACGCCGGCCGCGGAGCGCGGAGCCCATAGCCCCCTCGCCCGTCCGCGAGAGCGTCCCATTGCAACGAACGAGCTTACCTTACGTAAGGTTATTTCGAATGCAACGGAGCAAGAGTGGTAGCGGCGGGCCGGTCAGCGTCCGACGAGTTCGGCGGCGACCAAGGCCGCAAAGCCGAGCATCAGCGTCACGCTCGACCAGACGAGGGCGTTCTTCGTCAGAACGTCCCTGCGGCTCATCCTTTCAGGGGGGCCGTCCACCCGCATCCGGAGGGGGCCTTCCTTCCGACGTTCGGAGTTCCGGACGTTCATGGGCGCCTCTGCATCGAGCGGACGCCGTATCCTGCCACGGCCCGCCCGCGGACGCGACCCGGGAGCCGTGGATCAACGCCGAATTCGGACGTAGTCGATCAGCATTTCGGCGGGGAAGACCGTGGCCGCGTCGGGCGGACCGGGCCATTGCCCGCCGACCGCCAGATTGATGAGGAGATACATCGGCCGTTTGAACGCCTCGGGCGTCGGCCGCCGGGCCACTTCCTCGCCGTCGAGCCGGATCACGATGTGTTCGGGCGTCCAATCCAGCCCGTAGACCCGGAACCGGCCGCCCAGTTCGAGCCCCTGCCGACGCAGGAGCTTGTCGCTCTTCATGACCCCGCCGTCCGGATAATGCAGCGTCGAGGCCATGAAATCCGGGCGATGGCCGAGCATTTCGACGATGTCGATCTCGCCGTTCTTGCCCGAGTCCCGCCGCAGCAGCCAGATCGCGGGCCACAACCCCTTGCCGGACGGGAACTTCGCCCGCACTTCCACCCGGCCATAGGTGAAGGCGAGCGATTTCCACGTCGTGATCAGGCCCGATGAATAAGCGAGCCCGCCGAAATCGCTCCGCCGTTCCGGCGGGATCCGCTCGGCGCGGATGACGAGCATCCCGTCCCGGATCTCGAAGGGCTTCGCGGAGAGCGGCAGGCCGGACGGCGGGCGGTAGTTCCGATCGAGATAGAACTGCTCCTCCTTGTTGGTCGGCAGCGTCCGCCCGCCCCAGAAATAGGTCGTCATCCAAGGCGAGCCCGGCTCGTCGGGGGCGCGGTCGAATTCGTCCTCGAAGATCACTGCGGCATCGGACGGCGCCGTCGGGGGCCGCGGCGGCGGCGGTTCGGCCTGCGCGGTCCGGTCCGGGGCGGGCGCGATCACGGCGGGCGGCGGGGCGGCATCGGCTCCGATCATGACGGGCTTCCTTTCTCCTCGGTGCGCGGTGCGGGGTCCGGTCCGGGCTCGGGCGCGACGGCGTGGATCACGTCGTATTCCCGATGGATCCAGCCCATCAGCCCGCCGATCTGTCCCGCGCCGTAAGCGAGACGCCCGAGCGCCTCCGCCCCTCCCGCACGGCCGCGAAAGGCGGCGAGCACGGGCAGCGACAGCGCCGCCAAGACCATGGCCGCGGCTCCGCGCAGGGCGCGGCGGGCCAAGGTCCAAGCCCGTCCGTCGTCGATCACGTCGCCGAGCGCCAGCGTCGCGCCGACGCGGGCACGACGTTTGAGCAGATAAGCGAGCGTGGTCCGCGACGCGGGCACCCATTCGTCGACGACGGCATCGGCCGCCGTCACGATCCGGCAGCCCTCGCGCATCATCCGGATGAAGAAATGCTGGTCCTCGCCGCCCGTGGCGTTGAAGCGCTCGTCGAAGCGCGGCCCGATCTCCCGCAGCGCCGCGGCGTCGATCAGCACATTGCCGCTGTAGCCGAAGCGCAGCTCCCGCCCGTCCTCGAAAGGACCGAGCTGCAGAAAACGGCCCTTCACGAACCAGTCGGGCGCGGGGTCGACGTGATGCGTGAGCACCGGCCCCTGCACGATCTCCGCCCGCGTCTCGTCGGCGACCGCGATCAGCGCGTCGAGCCAGTCCGGGCGGGGCACTTCGTCGTCGTCGATGAAGACCAAGGCGTCGTCGTCGGGGCCCAGAAGATCGAGGCAGCGGTTGCGAGAACTCGCCACCCCGCGCCGCGGCTCGCAGTGATGCAGGATCGGCCAAGGGAGCGTTCCCGCGAGCCGCTCGACGAGACCCTTCATCGGAGCCTCCGCGTCGTTGTCGACGACATGGACGACGACGTCGGGGACGGGGGCGCGGCGGAACCGCTGCGCGGCGAGGCCG
>CAYNUN010000107.1:0-6872 GCA_964400345.1 uncultured Methylobacteriaceae bacterium | reverse complement strand
TGAAGAGCCGTTCGAGCCGCGGGCTCTTCGTCATGGCCCAAGCGAGCGCATGCTCGCGGCCGCCCGAACCGATGAGAAGAACCTTCATGCGCCGACTCCCGTGTCGGGACCGGCTTTAGACCCTGCGCGGCGCGGGTTCAATCGCGGGCCGCGCCGAAGGCGGAACGCTGACCCAGGCTTCGCCCTCCAGCACCGCGCGGCCGTCGACCACGCAGGCGCAGGCGAGCCGGACGCGGCGGCCCCTCTCGACCTTCTCCACGACCTCGACGGTGGTGCAGACCACGTCGCCGATCTTCACCGGGCCCAGAAAATTCAGCGTCTGCGAGAGATAGACCGCGCCCGGCCCCGGCATGCGCGTGCCGATCACGGCCGAGATCAGGCTCGCCGTGAACATCCCGTGCGCGATGCGCTGCCCGAACCGCGTCGAAGACGCATAAGCGTCCGAGAGATGGATCGGGTTCACGTCCCCGGACACGTCGGCGAAGCGGACCAGATCGGTCTCCATCACGGTGCGCATCAGCACGTCCCGCGTCCCGATCTCGAGATCGTCGAAGGTGAAGGTGCGCATCGCGTGGAACGTCATGGCCGAACCCGAAATTGAGCCGGAGCAACGATAGGCGGGGAGATGTTTCCCCGCCATGCGCCCTTCGTATCGACTCATTCGTTCCGGGCGTTCCCTCGGATCACCAGACGAGCACGTCCATCACCGCGGTCGGCTTCACGGCCGAGCGGGCGAGCACGTCGGCGGCGCGTTCCGCGGTCAGTTCCCCGAGCGCGAGACCGAACTCCTCCGCATGAATGCCCGCCGCGATCATCAGCGAGTCGATGCCGTAATCGACCGCGCCCGCCACATCGGTCCGGAACGCGTCGCCGATCGCGAGGATGCGCTCCGCCGCGACCGGTCCGCCGGTGAGCCGCGCGGCGACCGCATGCGCTTCGACATAGATCGGCCGGTGCGGCTTGCCCGCGAAGGCCACATGCCCGCCGATCGCGCGATAGGCCTCTCCGATGGCCCCGCCGCAGAAGACGGTCTCCCCGCCGCGATGCACGACGAGGTCGGGATTGGCGCAGATCATGTCGAGCCCGCGCGCCTTCGCCCGGTCGAGGAGTTCGGCGTAGTCGTCCGGCGTTTCGGTCGTGTCGTCGTAAAGACCCGAGCAGACGATGAAGTCGGCGTCGTCGACATCGCCCTCCGTCCCCGGCATGCCTTCGAGCAGCGGCTTGTCCCGTTCCGGTCCGATATGCAGGAAGCGCTTCGCGCCCCGTTCGGCGATCAGCCGGCGGCTCACGTCGCCGGAGGTCACGATCGCGTCCCAAGCCTCGTCCGGAACCGCGAGCGAACGGAGTTGGGCGGGGATCGTCGTTCCCGGCCGCGGCGCGTTCGAGACGAGGATCACCTTCCCGCCCGCGTCCCTGAACCGCCGCATCGCCTCCAAGGCCCCGGGATAGGCGGCGGCCCCGTTGTGGACGACCCCCCAGACGTCGCAGAACAGAACGTCGTAACGCTCCGCGACCTCGCTCAGTCCGCTCAGGATCTTCGTCTCGTTCCGCGCCATGCCGCATCCTCCCGCCGCCGCCGTCGGCTAGGCGGGGAGGCGGGGGGAGTCAAGCGGCGGGGGGCGAGGTCGACCGTCCCTCTCCCCCGTCCTCGGGGTCCGGAAAGGACGAAAATCACGGTCCGCGACGCGGTCCGGGTCTTCGTTTATTCCTCGGCTTCGCTTTGCCGAACATCTGCATGGAACAGCGAGCGGTCTTCGTTCCGCGAGCACGGGCTTTGCGGTCGCTTTTTCGACGTTTACGCATTGAATCCGTGCGTCGAAAGGCCGATCTTTCCCCCGTCACGGAGCGAGGAGAACCATCATGTCGGCGTCCGAAACGATCCGCTTCCGGGTGGAAGGCATGACCTGCGGCGGCTGCGCCGCCGCGGTGACGAGGGTGGTTCAGAGGCAGGATCCGACCGCCGCGGTCGCCGTCGATCTCCCGTCGGGAACGGTCGAGGTCCGGTCCGCGGTCGACCCCGCGGCCTTGGCCGCCGCGATCACCAAGGCGGGTTATCCGGCCGTAAGCGCCTGATCCGAAACGATTCTTCCATCGACCAGCGTCACGATCCGGTCCGCGCCGGCCGCGATCCCCTGGTCATGCGTGACCACGACCACCGCCCGACCCTCGGCGGCCGCGACGTCCTTGAGCAGCGCGATCACCTGCCCGCTCGACGCGGTATCGAGATTGCCCGTCGGCTCGTCGGCGAGCAGCACCGCCGGTTCATTCGCCAAAGCCCGCGCCACCGCCACCCTCTGGCGCTGCCCTCCCGACAACTGGTCGGGCCTTTTCCCGGCATGAGCCGAAAGCCCGAGCCGGTCGAGCAGGGATTCGGCCCGCAAACGGTTCTCGGCGTCTGAAAAACGGCCCAGAGCGCGCATCGGCAGCATCACATTGTCCCGCGCGGAGAATTCGGGCAGCAGGAAGTGGAACTGGAAGACGAAACCGAGATGCGCCAGCCGCAATTCGGCCCGCGCATCCTCGTCGAGCTCCCGCGTCGGTCGGCCGGCGATGATCACTTCTCCCGACGTCGGCACGTCGAGAAGGCCCAAAAGATACATCAACGAGGACTTTCCCGAGCCTGAAGGCCCGACGATCGCGGTGAAACGGCCGGATTCGACGTCCAGATCGATATCGGCCACCAGCGTCGTCGGGATTTCGCCCCCGAGCACCCGGCTCGCGCCGCGGACGGAGATCAGCGCGCTCACGAGGCCCCCCGGATGATCTCGACGGGATGGACCCGCGCCGCCCGCCGTGCGGGGAAGAACCCGGCGACGAGGGAAGACGCCAGCGCCACCGCACCCGCCAGCAGGTAATGCAGGGCCGAATAATGGATCGGGAGGCGCTTTGCGTCGGTGAAGCCCGTCTTGAACTCGATCAGCCCCAAGCCCAAGCACAGCACATAGCCCAGAACGAAGCCGACCAGACAGCCCAAGAGGCCGATCGCGGCGGCTTCGATGACGAAGATGGAGCGAACCGCTCTTTCCCTGAGCCCCAAGGACTTCAGGATCGCGATGTCGCGCGCCTTCTCGTGCGTGATCGTCGAAATGATGTTGAAGGTGCCGAAAGAGGCGACGAGCAGGATCGCCCCCACCACCATGAACATGATCGCGTTGCGGATCTTGAAGGCCGACAGGATGTCCTCATGCGCTTCCTGCCACGAGACGGATTTGTAGCCCGTCTGCCGTTCGATCCGAGCCGCCACCTCGCGCGCCTGCATCGCGTCGTCGACGCGCACACGGATCTCGTTGACGAGCCCCGTCCGCCCGGAGAGCACCTGCGCCGTGCGCACCAAGGTATAGATCTGGTTCTCGTCGATCTGCCTGACGCCGGAATGGAAGAGGCCCACGACCTGAGCGAGGAAAGCGCGCCCTTCGGCCGTGGCGAGAATGATCGAATTTCCCGTCCGAACCCCGATCTTGCGGGCGAGCGTATCGCCGAGGATCACGGCGTTGGGCGCCTTGAACAAGGCTTCGAGATCGCCCTGCGTCATGTTGCGGGCGAGCTGAGAGACCCGGATCTCGCGCCGCGGTTCGATTCCGATCACCGACGCGGTCGTGTCGCGACCCCCGAAACGCGCCACCGCCTTCGTCTGCACCGAGGGCGCGAGAGCGCCAGGAACCCAGGTTTCGAGCGCCGCGACGGTGGCGAGCGGGTTGACGATTCCCTTCCGCCCCTGATCGGTGCTGAGCCCGTGATAGGCCACGGCGGCATAAACGTCCTCGGCCGGCTGCACCGGCGGCGCGCGGCGTTCGTCCGTGACCGAGACGTGAGGCAGGGAATCGACGAGCTGGCGGATGAAATCGCGCTGCGACCCTTCCATCAGCGCCGCCATCATCACCGAAAAGCCGACCCCGGTCGCGACGCCGAGCAGGCCCACGATGGTCTGCCGGAGCCTGAAACGGATATGCGTCAGCGCGATGTCGAAGACGAGGTTCATGGCCCGGTCTCGATCCTCGCCCGCCGCCCCGAGGTCAGGCCGGGCGGGACCGGGACGATCACGGGCTCGCCCTCGCGCGGGCCTTCGACGAGTTCGATCATCCGGGTGCCGCGGATGCCCGTCCTGACGGGAACGGCCACCGCGCGGCCCTCGCGCAGGACGAAGACCTCGCCGTCGACCACCGCATCGGCGGGAACGAGCGGCACGCCCGCCGCCTCGCGCGAAACGATATTGGCCTCCACGCTCATGCCGATCATCAGCGGCGTGTCATCGGGCAGTTCGATATGCACGCGGAAGGTCTTGGACACGGGATCGCCCTTGGGAGTGATGGTGCGCAGCACCCCCTGCAGAACGCGTCCCGCGAAGGCGTCGTTGCGCAGCAGCACGCGCATTCCCGTCGCGATGCGGCCCATGTCCTCCTCGTTGACTTCCGCTACCACGCGCAGCGGCTTCGGCGGGCCGACCCAGAACACGACGTCGCCCGGCCCCACGATCTCGCCCGTGAAGAAATCCTGTCTCAGAATGACCCCGTCTATGGGCGCGCGCAGACGGAACGCGTCGACCCGCTCCTTGGCCGCCGCGATACGGGCCTGCGCCTCGACGGCGGCCGAGGCGGCCTGTTCGACCGCGGTGAGAGAGGCGGCGTTCCGTTCGAGCAGACCCGCCAGCCGCCGACGATCGGCTTCGAGCCTTTCGTAACGAGCTTCGATTTCCGCCAGCACCGCCCGCTCTTCGGCGTCGTCCTGCCGTGCGAGGATCGTTCCCGCCGTCACGGAGTCGCCCTCGCAATCGCAGATTTCGATCAGACGACGTCGCTGCAGGGGCACCACCTTGGCCCAGCGCACCGGTTCGACCGCCCCAGTGGCATAAACGACTTCCGCCGCATCTCCGCGGACGACGGGCGTCACGGTCACCGGCGTAGAGCCCCACGTCGCCCATGCCGCATAAGCGGCGACGAAGGCCGCACCGAGCGCGACGAGGATTCCGATCCGGCTCATCCGCTCTCCCGCGGTCCCCCTCGGGAGGCTCAACGCCCGGGCGGGGGAATTCGGCGTCCATCGAAGCTAGCCCCGACGCCGACCCGCTGCCATGAGGAAGAACACGGAGCCCTTTGCAGGCTCAGGACGGGCGGTCGACCGCCGGTGTCGTCGATCCCGCGCTGCGCGATCCGAAACGTCTTATCGCTTCGTCGGCGGCGATCTTGTCGGCGACGGCGTCGATGAGCGAGGCGCGATCCCGAGCGAAGCTCGCCTGCGGGAAGGACGACGTCCAGAGAATGAGGCCGTCGCGCGCCGCCATGACGCGGACGACGATCCGCGGCGCCTCCGACGGCCCCGCCGCACGAAGCGTCACGAGGACACCGTCCGCCGCCTCCGCGCGGAACGCGTCGGGCAGGGCGGAAACCGCGAAGCGCGGCCGTGCCGCAAGCGCGTCGCGCAGGTCTTCCGCGAGCGGATCGAGGGCATGGTCGCCCGCGACGACCGCCACCGCCACCGCAGCCGGAACGGTTCGCTCCGCATGGCCCGGGCTCTTGCCGATCAGAAAGGCCGTTTCCGGCTTCGATTCGGTCTGCGGCATGGCGATCCAGATGCTCAGGCCGAGCACCAGCGCGCCCACGGCCGAACGCATCGCGACGCCGCTGTCCTCGACGCGCTTCCAAGGGAAACGTCCCCTGATCCCCCGCGTCGCATGAGGCGTGATCGCCTCTTCGTCGGGCGTGCCGGCGGTCGCCGCCGTCGCGGACCGCGAACCGCGGCGTTCGAAACTCACCGCATAGCTTCCGCGAGGAAGCACGATCCTCAAGGGATGATCGGCTCCGCCGCCGCCGTAGTAACGCTCCAACGCCCGGCGCAGACGCGTGGCCTCCACGCGGACGATGGGGTCGATCTGCGGGTCGAAATCGGAGCCGCGCCGGAAGACCTCGGTCGCGATCGTGTATGCCTTGAGCGTCGCGCCGCGTCCCTCGAGCGTCCGGCCGACGCTGAAGGTGAGAAAAGCCGAAAGCTGCTGCGAAGCCCGGAATTCATCGGAATTCAGCACGAGGCGGAGGGCCTCGAGAGCGTCCGCACGGTCCGCTTCCCCGGTCGTCGCGGGCGGGAGAGGGGGAGAGGGAGCGTATTCGTCGCGCGCCGATGCGCGGTCTTCGGCGTCGCCGCATGGGACGGGACACGTGCCGATATCGAAATTCCGCAACTGCTTCATGACGAAAACGTCCGCAAAGACGGGGTAAAAGCCCCCTGAAAACTTTTGCGAGCATACATCATTCGGCGTTTCTGCAAAACATCGGGAATGTTACGGTTCCGAGCCAGCCGTCACGAAGGAGGCCGCCATGTCCGCCGTTCACGATCATCTCGCCCGCGATCCAGCGCCCAACGATCTCGACGCCTGGTGGTTGCCGTTCACGGCCAACCGCGCCTTCAAGAAGAATCCGCGCATGATTTCAGCGGCGAAGGACATGCATTACGTCACCCCCGAGGGCCGCAGGATCCTCGACGGCGTGGCGGGCCTTTGGTGCTGCAATGCGGGGCACAACCGCGCGCCGATCGTGGAAGCGATCCAGAAACAGGCGGCCGAACTCGACTATTCGCCCGCCTTCCAATTCGGGCATCCCAAGGCGTTCCAGCTCGCCTCGCGAATCGCGGCGCTCGCTCCGGCGGATCTCGACCACGTCTTCTTCACGAATTCCGGCTCCGAGGCGGTCGACACCGCGCTGAAGATCGCGCTCGCTTATTGGAACGTGCGGGGCCAGGGCCAGCGCACCCGGTTGATCGGCCGCGAGCGCGGCTATCACGGCGTCGGCTTCGGCGGCATCTCGGTCGGCGGCATCGTCAACAACCGGAAGTTCTTCGGAACGCTGCTCGCCGGCGTCGACCATCTGCCGCATACCTACAAC
>CAYNUN010000106.1:0-6938 GCA_964400345.1 uncultured Methylobacteriaceae bacterium | reverse complement strand
CGGAAGGCGCCGCGGTGGAATTCGCGCTTGCGGGCGACGATGCGGTCGCCGCGCGAGGCGGTTGGGGCATTCCGTTCGGGACCTGCACAACGGATCGGCTCTGCGGTCCGGGCTGGTTCTGCATGCTCGGCAGGTTCTGCATGCCCGTCAGGTTCTGCAAGCCGGGAAGGCCCTGAATGCCGGGCGTCGACGGCGCCTCCTGCGCGAAGATGTCGGCGGCCGAGAAGCGCCCGGTTCTCAGCCGTTGCACGTCGAGAACCCGACCGTCGTCCGTGCCGCCGCTTCCGATGATGACGGGTTGCGTCGGCGCGCCGCCGCGCGGCGCGGCGTCTCCGGCATTGACCAATTGAACGAGGGAGCGGAGGGGAAGCTTGTCCGAGAAGAGATCCCCGTAATTGATCAGCACGGACACCCAAGCATCCACCTGGGTTGCGGGGAGCGCGCCCGTGGCTTCGATGAAGGCGTTGCCCGCAAGGCTGAAGACGACGTTCTGACCGATGCCTTCGTCGCGCGCCATGCGCGTGACGTCGGCGACGAGATCGGCCCCGGTCTTCAGCCGGCTCGTATCCACCTCCGTCGGTCCCGAGACCTGATTGCGGATCGTCTCGACGACCTTGGCCGCGACGGCGGGATCGGGGATGAAGCCGTTCAGGGCGAGAACGCCGTCCTCGCGCAATGCGAACTTCACCCGCGAGGCGAGGGGGCCCAGCAGGTTCCGGGTTTCCGTCAGGATCGCCTCGGACGTGGCGAGGCGCGGGCGGAACGGAGCCTTCGTCGCCTCCAGCGCCCCCATGAGCGCGCGGCGCTCGGCCGCATCGCCGATGATGCCCCGCACGATGATCTGGCCGTCGACCTCCTGCCGGACACGGACCTTCCCCGTGAAGGGAAGCGACGCCACGGCTCTCTCGATCGCGATGCGGTCGGCCTGCGGATCGCGCCGGATCGGATCCGACGAATCGACCGCCGCCGGGCGGAACAGGAGCAGAGACACGATGATCGCGACGAGGGCGGAACTCGCTCCGGCCGCGATCCGCGGATGGCGGTTCCAGAACGACGCGCCGGCGCGGACGACCGCCGCACCTTTGGGGAAGCCCATCGCCGAAAGCCGCATCTCCAGCGCGGTCGGCTCGCCCGCGCTGCGGGCGGCGGCCGCGACGACCTCTTCGTCGGGCGCGGGTCCCGGCCCGCGCGTTCCGAGCTGCGCGGATTTCCGGAATTCCTCGTCTTCGGAGATCGAGGCCCAATTCGCTTCGGGCGGTCCGATCGAGACCCGCGTGGTCCCGAGCACGAACACGGCGAGAGGCTCGAGGCGGACCCAGCGATCCTCGCCCGCCTCCAGTCGTCCCCCGTTCGACAGAAGAATATCGCCGGCTTCCGCCTTGATCTCGGCGCCCTCGCCGCCGATGCGCAGGCGGGCGTGACCGGATTTGAGGCTGATGTCGCGAAGCTGGAGATCGTCGTCCGAGCCGGAGCCTATGACATAGTCGCCCGAATCCAGCGCGACCTCCGCGCCGGACTGCAAGCCGTTCAGAACTTTCAGGAGAAGTTTCTGAGACATGTGCCGACCGATTCCGTGCAGTCAGTATCCCAGAAGTCGCCGTCTCATGCAGCTTATTTCAGATGTCTTGTTCGGGAGTCGATCCTCTGAATCCGGAGCGCCGCAGAGCTTCGATATCCGATCCGTCGCGGAATATGTGATGATGCGGCTTGTTGAATCACATCGCTTGGTGTCGCACGAAACGCATGACGCTGCGTTGCGGTGATGATCGTATTCCTGATACGATTTCGCGGAATACGACGGCACTGCGCCGTGGTCTCGGATGTTCGGGGGATCCACTTGACGTTGTCGGTCGATGACGCTTGGCGTGAGGCGGAACGGATCCTCGCCGCCGATCCGACCCCGGAAGCACGGCGTTGGTTCGAGATCTTCTCGCGCATGGACGGGCTGCTGCGGCAGATCGCCGAACTGCCCTTCGTGAAGGATGACCCCACCTCCGACCGGATCTTCGAAAGCTTCGCCACATGCGAAACGATGGAAGATCTGTGCGAGCGGATCGACCTGTTGGTCGATCATGTGCAGAGCTTGTTCCGCGCGAAATTGCTCGCGGAGGGGCGCGATCCCGGCCCTGCGCGCATGACGGCGCGGCGCGGGCCGCCCGCGCGGGAGACCGTGCCGGCCGACGATTCCGAGGCGGTCGAGCGACCCTCCCGCAACGTGTTGAAGCTCTAGGAGGCCTCGCGTGAGCACGATTTCCTGGACTTCCCTGACCGACCCGATCCTCGGGCAGCGGCCCCGCACGCGGCCCGACGCGGAGAACCGCGGACCTGACGACCAGACCTACGCGACCGGGCAGGAGAAGCCCTATACGGAACTGCCGGGCGGTACGAAGGGCGTCATCTCGCCCGATCTGCTCTCCGACGCGACCAATCTGTTCCCGACGCAATATCTCCAGACGGCGGCGCGGCCCGCGGCCTTCACGACGGCGCCGGAGTCGCTCAGCCCGGACGAGTTCCTGAAATGGCACTCGACGTTCCAGATCGACTACATCCGCGCACGCGGCACCGCCTTTTCCGGCGAGACGGAGAAGAATTGGGTCAAACTCGGACCCGTGGACGGGAAGACGATCTCGGTGTTCTTGTCCGCCGCGGCCGAGACGGGCATCGAGGCTCTGCTCGCCGGGGTGAAGATCCATATCGTCGAAAATCTGCAGAAAGCCGACATCGCGCCGATGTCCAAGGCGACGCAGACGAGGTTGGCGCAGGTCCCGGCCTGGTTCCAGAGCGGAACGGGACAGGCCGGAAAGCTGGGCTATGAACCCGTCAGCACCGCCGCCTCGCTGACGCCCGCTGCGGTGGACGCGACGCGCACGAGCCTGAAGTCGAAGATCGACACCGATTTCATCGCGTTGATCACCAATGAAACCGCGATCACCGACACGGCGGGAACCACGCGACCGACCGCCGAGGTGAAGGCGCTGTTCACGCAGCAGCTCGAAAACCTGAAGACCCGGCTCGACAATTGCGGCGTGTTCGATCCGCAGGCGCTGGTCGATGCGGCTTCGGCGATCAAGGTCCGTTTCGACCGTCTGATGGCCTTCGCGATCGGCAAGACGGCCGCCACCGTCGACACGACCAAATCGATCGATATCTCCGCCGACAGCGTCGGGACGGTGAACGTCGCCAACTATCCGAACGCCCAGTTCAAGAAGAACGTCGTATCGCTGGACGACAATTCGACTATCATCGAGGGCTACAACAAATTCATCGATACCGAACGTCGCAATCTGCAGGTCGACAACCTGAAGATCTATCTGGGAAACATCAACGGGATCAGGCCGCGGGCGCTCGACGTCACGCGGATCATCTTCCTCCTGCAGATGGCCTACAACTTGTCGAAGGAGGCCCAGTCCGATCAGGGCGCGGAGGAGCTGCGCCAGCAGAACCGCTACCTGCAGGACATGGCCGCCATCAAGCAGATCATTCAGACGACGCGCTCGGGTTTCGGGACGAAGAGCGACGAATACAGAGCCGTGCTGGGCCTCCAGAAACTGGACGGCGGCAATGCAGCCAACGACATGACGAGCCTCACCGACATGCAGAGGTTGGCGATTTCGATGTGGGAAGACCTGATCCCGCAGAAGGAACACCCGATCGAGAAGCTGAGGAACCTCGGCACGCGCCCGACCTTCCAGATGTTCCACACCGGAACGAGCGGCACCTATCGCGGGATCAACGAGCAGTTCGGCGGATCGACCAACGCCTATTCGAACGACTACTATATCATCCGCAAGATCTCGGGCGCCTATTACATGTATGCAGGAGCCATCGAAAGGCTTGCGGGCACCTGGGACCAGTACGGGCAGAAGGTCAGCGACCGGAACACGCTCGTGCAGCAGGATGCGCAGATCGTGCAGAACAAGGTCTCCAATCTCGACAAGGAGAAGGCTCGGCATTTCGAATTGGCCAACAACGCCGTCAACAAGATGTTCGACGTGCTCCAAAGCGTGCTGAGGGCGGGGTGAGCGCCGCATGACGACGTTCTGGGAACGGATGCGGCTCACCGAGGGGATGCCGCGCAGCACGGCGGGTTCCACCCCCTTGATCGAGAGCGAGCAGCCTTATCTCGATCTTGCGCAGCCCGTGGACGGCGCGCCGCCGAAACCTTCGATCCGGACGGATTCGGCGACGCTGTTTCCCTTCTACGACGCGTCCACGGCGGCGCTGCGCGCCTCGACCGCGCTGCCCAAGCCCGCGCGGTTCGACGACCCGCCGTCTTCGCAGGCGCTGATGGCCGATTTCGTCGATTGGCACACGATGTGGCAGCTCGAATATCTCGAGAAGCACGGTACGGGAACGCCGAAGAGCCTCGTCATCGGCGGGAATGCCTGGGCTTACGGGAGCACGTTGACGGCCGTGGCGAGCGTCGACCGATCCTGCGTGCGCGTGGTCGAACATCTGTCCCGTTTCGAGCTGACGGCGCTCGGCAAGGGCGATCAGGCCGCGATCGCCACGACCGAGGCGTTCAAGAACGCGGTGAACGGCGTCGGAGTCCGCTTCAACCTTTCGCCGACGGGCGGGCAGGGGTCGGATGCGCTCCGCACCGATCTCGAGGCGCAATGCGACGGCTATTCCGACGCTTTCGTCACGACGGGCTCGACGATGACGACGGAGCACGCCGCCCTCTTCAAGAGCGGCGTCGCCCTGATCAAGTCGACGCTGGCGGAACAGGCGATCTTCGACCTCGCCCAGATCAAGCAGCAGCTCGAAGACGTGAAGAAGCGCTACACGCTGGCGTTCCGCTATTCCGTCGTCGGCGAAGAGGCGACGGACCCCGTGACGGGCCGCATCTCCAACGTCCTCAGTCTGGACGGCGGGGCTTCGCTCCGGAAGTCCTATGCGGTGCTGATCGAGAACGAACGCGCCATCGTGGACGTGAACGGCCGCATCCGGACGATGCTGGTCGAGAACGAGACCAAGACGAAATCCCGGATGAGCGCACCCGCGCTCATCGCCTCCGTCCAGTTCCTCGTCACGATGCGGAAGGCCTTCGAGGTGAAGTCGCTGACCGAAGAGGTCAACCAGCAGCGGGCGCTGATCGAAACTTATGTCGCGATGCAGAAGGTGGTGAACAACACCTCCGCGCGGCTGGGCACGAGCCTGACGGACACGAAGGTCGCACAGGACGCCGACACGCTGACCGAGATCTCCTCCTATTCCCAGCTCGGGGATACGGCCAAGCGCGTGATCAACATGTTCGACGCGGGCAGCCCGAACGTCGAGCATCCCATCGAGCTGCT
Organism: uncultured Methylobacteriaceae bacterium; assembly: GCA_964400345.1. Taxonomy (GTDB): domain Bacteria; phylum Pseudomonadota; class Alphaproteobacteria; order Rhizobiales; family Beijerinckiaceae; genus JAIXZO01. Next base: position 1,641 of record CAYNUN010000106.1, on the reverse strand, counting down.
CAACGGCTGGGCGCGTCCGACCTTCGACATGATCAACGACACGGGCGCCGTGAACCTGAAGGCCTACAAGAAGAGCCAATGGGACGGATTCGGCACGAACCTGATCGACCAGATTCAGATCATCTCGGACGATACGCAGATGAAGACGAACCGGCTGAACAAGACGGAATCCGAGCGGAACAAGCATTCCGACCTCGCGACCCGCGCGAACGGAAAGATGCTCGAAGTGATCTACGAAGTTCTTTCGGCGGGTGACGTATGAAGATCCGCGGTTTCGACGTCGGCGTCGAGAGCATCTCGCGATGGCGGGTCGTCGACGAGACGCATCTGCCCACCGAGGGCGAGCTTGCGCCGCAGTTCGAGCCGGAGACCTCGCCGCTGGACGCGATCCTCCGGCCGCCGAGCCTCGACGAGCGCATCCCGATGATGACGGCGCCCGACCGGTTCGATCCCGCGCTTCTTCAGCCGCGCGTCATGGCCGACACGAAGGATCGACTGCTCGCCCTGCTGCAGGACACGGCGCATCGCGGCGACCCGGAACTCGGCCTCAAGGCCCTGCGCGCCGCCGCCATGCTGACGCAGGACATGACGATGGACGCCGAAATCCGCGCCGCCATGACCGCATTATATCGCGGCTGAGGTTTCAGGCGCCCGAACGGGTTCCGTTGCCCGGATCCACGAAATCGGCCAGCAGTTGGGGCGGGTCGTTCTTGCGGAGTTCCGTGATCCGCATCTTCTCGGCGGCCGCCTCGGCGAGACCGGTCTCCGCCGCCTGCACCGTGCGCCGGACGTCGCGCGGTCCGCCGATGACGGTGGCGTCGGTGGCGGCGCCCAATTCCTGCGCGGGCGGCACCGCCTGCGTCGATGTGCGCTGAATGCTGCGGTCGTTCATGATGCACCTTCCGTTCGGCTGTTCCTGATCCGAAAAAGGACGACGAGCAAGAGCGCCCCGACCGCGAAATCCGTCCAGGGGCGGATTTCCGTCCATAGGCGGCGCAGGGTCTCGAGCATCGTCGCGGAGCGGCTCGTCTCCGTAACCGTATCGCCGTCGCCGCCCCGAAGCAGGCTCAAGAGCGCGCGGCGGAATTCCTCGGGCGCGAGCGGGGCCGCGAAGAGCCGGCGCATCGCGGGGCTCCAATCGCCGTCGAGGCCCTTGAGGGGCGCAGGGACGATCAGCACCTTCGCCGCGCGGACCTGCGGGCAGTTGCTGCGGGCGATGACGGGGAGAATCGCCGGATCGAGCACCGGCAGCACGGTCGGCGCGCGCTCGGAGGGCTCCCGGCACGCGGCGGCCAAGTCCCGCGTATCGCGGATGTCGAAGTAACGGCCGGAGTCCGCACCGGCCGAAGCGCGGCCATGCAGCGCATCGACGAAGGCGCGCTCGCTGAGCACGGTCACGGCGGCGGCGGGCGAGGGATCCGCGGCGGGCGGTTCCGCATAGGGCAGCAGCGCGAGGACCAGCAGGAAGGCCGCGAGAAGATTGGCCGCCATATCCGCGGTGAAGAGGCCGCGCGCATCGTCGATCATGGACGCGCCTCCGCCGCGAAGCGGCATCCGCCCTCCATGAAGACGAGGTCCGTGCGGCCCAGACGTGCGAGATGCGTCGCCAGCAGGAAGGCCGCGGTGTCCGAACCGGCTCCG
>CAYNUN010000105.1:0-7024 GCA_964400345.1 uncultured Methylobacteriaceae bacterium | reverse complement strand
ACACGGGGACGGGCAAGCGCCCGGTGGTCTCGATCGCTCAGGCTTCGGTCACGGGTCACGGCACCAACGTGATCCAAGGCCTCGCGGTGTCGCTCGAATCGACCGCGCTGCCGGCCATGGTCATCGTCGGCGGCATCATCGGCACCTATCAGCTCGGCGGCCTGTTCGGCACCGCCATCGCGGTCACCACGATGCTCGGCATCGCGGGCATGATCGTCGCGCTCGACGCCTTCGGTCCGGTCACGGACAATGCGGGCGGCATCGCGGAGATGGCGGGTCTGCCGAAGGAGGTCCGCCAGTCGACCGACGCGCTCGACGCGGTCGGCAACACCACCAAGGCCGTCACCAAGGGTTATGCGATCGGTTCGGCGGGCCTCGGCGCGCTCGTGCTCTTCGCGGCCTACAGCTACGACCTGAACTACTTCACCGCCAATGCCGACAAATATCCCTATTTCAAGAACATCGGCACGGTGTCGTTCGATCTCTCGAACCCCTATGTCGTCGCCGGCCTGATCTTCGGCGGCCTCATCCCCTACCTCTTCGGCGGCATCGCCATGACGGCCGTGGGCCGTGCGGCGGGCTCCGTGGTCGAGGAGGTGCGGCGTCAGTTCCGCGAGAAGCCCGGCATCATGGCCGGGACGGACCGGCCCGACTACGGCCGCGCCGTCGACATGCTGACCAAGGCCGCGATCAAGGAGATGGTGATCCCGTCGCTCCTGCCGGTGCTCGCGCCGCTCGTCGCCTATTTCGGCGTGCTGCTGATCTCCGGATCCAAGGCCTCGGCCTTCGCGGCGCTCGGCGCTTCGCTTCTGGGCGTCATCGTGAACGGCCTCTTCGTGGCCATTTCGATGACCTCGGGCGGCGGCGCGTGGGACAACGCGAAGAAGTCCTTCGAAGACGGCTTCGTCGACAAGGACGGCGTGCGTCACCTCAAGGGCTCGGAGGCGCACAAGGCCTCGGTCACGGGCGACACCGTCGGCGATCCCTACAAGGACACCGCCGGCCCCGCCGTCAATCCGGCGATCAAGATCACCAATATCGTCGCGCTGCTTCTGCTCGCCGTGTTGGCTCACGCCGGCTGATTCCGCCCGCCGCGAGGAGGCCCCTTCGGGTCTTCTCGCTCGGGTGCCGAACCTTCAAAAGAAGAACCCCGCGGATCGCTCCGCGGGGTTCTTTCTTTTCACGAAGAGCGCGGGGCAGGGGCGGTCAGTAGCCCGGCAGCTGGCCGGTCGCGCGCAGAAGCTGCCGGATCAGCGATAGTTCCGTTCCGCTCGTCGGCGTGGTGCGGGACAGGAAGTCGAACACCACACCGTCCTGCAGGCCGTAGTTCGCGATCTTCTCGACCTTGAGGTTCTTGGTGAAATTGATCGCCACCACGCGGCGGTCGACCAGTTTCGGCCCCATGAACTGGAAGTTCACATGCATCTTTTCGCTGATGTAGTACCAAGTCTGATTGCCGACCGTGGACACGGTCGAAGGCGTTCCCATGGTCTGGAGCACCTGCTGCGCGTCCATGCCCGGCTTGATCGAGGCCAGCGCCTGCTCGTCCAGCAGATAGCCCCGCATGAACGTCTCGTTCGCGCAGCCCGCGAGGGATGTCGCGAGGGCCGTCGCGAGAAGAACCATGCCCGCCTTGCGGCCCAGACTCGATTTGAAACGGCTCATCATGAGGCATTCTCCCGCAGGGCGGCGATGCCGCGCCGCGTGTTTTTCGCTTGCGATCGACCTTGGCGATGCCGTAACCCGCGGCACGTCCAAATGCAAGAAGCGCCCCGGGTCCGGCCCGAGGGGAGGGATCGTCCCGATGGTCTTCGGCCTTTTCGGTTCACGCAGAAAGAACGCGGTCATCGTCGATCGGCTCCATGAAGCCGTCGTCGTCGCCGCGCGTCGACCCGTCTTCTACGCGGAACTCGGTGTGCCCGACACGCTCGAGGGCCGTTTCGACTGCGTCGCGCTCCATGCCACGCTCGTCGTCCGCAGGCTTCGCGCTCTGCCCGACCCCGCATCGGATCTGGCTCAGGATTTCGTCGACGCGCTGTTCACCAATTTCGACCGCGCCCTCCGCGAGCTCGGCGTCGGCGATCTCGCCGTGCCCAAACGGATGAAGACGCTGGCCGCGGCCTTTCTCGGTCGCGCGAAGGCCTATGAAGCCGCACTGGCGGCCGACGACGCCGTGCTCGCCGAGACCTTGGCGCGGAACGTCCTCGCCCGGACGGACGTCGTGCCCGAGGAGGCCCGTCGTCTGGCCCGCTGGGTCCGCATGACGGTGGACTCCATGGATGCGGTCGGCCTCGACGCCTTCGAGGCGGGGCGGCCGCCTTTCCCCGATCCCCTCTCCGTCGAGGAGACGAGCCGATGACCGATCACGACGCACCGTTGTTGAGCCGCCCCTTGGCGGTCGACGACATCCCCGAAAAAGGCCTTTCGGTCGAGGTCATGGCCGATCCCGACGAACGCGCGGCCATCGCGCGCGCATTCGGCCTCGTGGAGATCGCGAGCCTCACCGGGAGCTTCGACGTCCGCCGCAAGGGTCGGGAGGCCGTGGCACGCGGAACCGTCCGGGCGCGCATCGTCCAGACCTGCGTCGTGACGCTGGAACCGTTCGACGCCGTCGTCGAAGAGGACGTCGATCTCCGTTTCGCGCCGGGCGCGCCGGCGCTCGACGACGAAAACGCACCGCCCGATGCGCCCGATCCCATCGTCGACGGCAAGATCGATCTCGGCGGCGTCACTGCGGAATTCCTCGCGCTGGGCCTCGATCCTTACCCGAAAAAGCCCGGCGCGGCGTTCAGCTTCGGCGAGGATCCGGACCGCGAAAGCCCCTTCGCCGCCCTCGCGAAGTTGAAGCGCGAAGACTGACCGCGCCGCACGGGTTCGCCCGCTCCGGTCCTCAATTCCCGAAAATCCGTTGCCAACGGGTTTGCGGCCGCTATTGTCGCGCGTCCCGCAGGCACCGCCTCTCCGAGGTGGAATCGCCCGTGGCGAGTGGGCGAAAACAGACTTCGATGAACGACACTGTCAGAATCTCGCTGGACGCGATGGGCGGCGATCACGGCCCCTCCGTCGTCATTCCCGGCGCCGCGCTCGCCCTCGAACGTCACCCGGACATCCGCTTCGTCATCCACGGGGACGAGGCCGTCTGCGGCCCGATCCTCGATGCTTATCCGAAGCTGAAGGCCGCGTCGGCGCTCGTGCATGCGCCCGTCTCGATCCGAATGGACGAGAAGCCGAGCCAGGCGCTTCGGCAGGGGCGAGGCAAGTCCTCCATGTGGAACGCGATCGACTCGGTGAAGAACGGCGACGCCGACGTCGCCGTTTCGGCGGGCAACACCGGCGCGCTGATGGCGATGTCGACCTTCTGCCTGCGCACCATGGCGCGGATCGATCGCCCCGCCATCGCGGCCATCTGGCCGACGGTGCGGGGAGAGAGCATCGTGCTCGACGTCGGCGCGACCATCGGGGCCGATGCGCCGCATCTTGTCGATCTCGCGGTCATGGGGTCGGCCATGGCCTCGATCATGCTCGATATTCCGCGTCCGAAGGTGGGGCTTCTCAACGTCGGCACCGAAGAGGTCAAGGGCATCGAGGACGTGAAGCTCGCGGCGCGGATGCTCAAGGAATACGACTTCCCCAATCTCGAATATGTCGGCTTCGTCGAGGGCGACGACATCGGCCGCGGCACCGCGGACGTCGTCGTTACGGAAGGCTTCGCGGGCAATATCGCGCTGAAGACCGCCGAAGGCACCGCCAAGCAGATCGGCTCCTATCTGAAGGCCGCGATGACGCGGACCTGGCGGGCCAAATTGGGTTATCTCCTCGCGAAGGAAGCCTTCGACGCGCTCAAGGAGAAGATGGACCCCCGCAAGGTCAACGGCGGCGTCTTCCTCGGGTTGAACGGCGTGGTCGTCAAAAGTCACGGCGGCACGGACGCGACGGGCTTCGCCTCCGCCGTCGACCTCGGCTACGACATGGTCAAGCACAAGCTGCTGGCGCGCATCACCGAAACATTGGCGCGCGGCGAGAATCGACGCCCCGTCGGGGAGGCCGCATCATGAGCATCCGCCGCTCGGTCGTCGTCGGCTGCGGGCATTTTCTGCCTGCCCAAGTCGTCACCAACGCCGATCTCGCCAAGAGGATCGACACGTCCGACGAGTGGATCGTCGAGCGGACGGGCATCCGTGAACGCCGGATCGCCGGTCCGGACGAGACCACCTCGGTCCTCGCCACGGCAGCCGCCCGCGCGGCGATGGCCGATGCGGGCTTGGGTCCGGACGACATCGATCTCATCGTGCTCGCGACCGCGACGCCCGACTACACCTTCCCCTCCACCGCGACGCAGGTTCAGGCGGCGCTCGGCATCACGGGCGGCGCGGCCTTCGACATCCATGCCGTGTGCTCGGGCTTCGTCTATGCGCTCGCGACGGCGGACAATTTTCTCAAGGCGGGCTCGCATCGTCGGGCGCTCGTCATCGGGGCCGAAACGTTTTCACGCATCCTCGATTGGGAGGACCGCACGACCTGCGTTCTGTTCGGCGACGGGGCGGGCGCGCTCGTTCTCGAAGCGCAGGAGGGTGAGGGCACGCTCGCCGATCGCGGCGTGCTGTCGAGCCATCTGCGCTCGGACGGCCGGCATCTCGACAAGCTCCATGTCGACGGCGGCCCTTCCAAGACCATGACGACCGGCCATCTGCGGATGGAGGGCAAGGAGGTCTTCCGCCACGCGGTGACCAACCTCGCGGACATCGTCGAAGAAGCCTTCCGCGCGACGGGCCTCGAGGCCGACGACATCGATTGGTTCGTGCCGCATCAGGCGAACCGCCGCATCATCGACGCGACGGCGCGCAAGCTCGACGTCGATCCGGCCAAGGTCGTGGTCACGGTGGATCGGCACGGCAACACCTCGGCCGCGTCCATTCCCCTCGCCGTCGCCGAAGCCTATGGCGACGGCCGCATCAAGCCCGGCGATCTCGTTCTCCTCGAGGCGATGGGCGGCGGGTTCACCTGGGGCTCGGCGTTGATCCGCTGGTGACGATACAGCAATCCGAAAGTGTATTTTCCATCAGCGAATCATTAACATCGGTTGACGGTCTTCAGGGTGCCGACTAGCGTTTCGCCGGCGGTGCAAAGGGGCTTGCACCGCTTGTCTGCCGGGCCTTCAAGGGGGGCTTGATGTCACAGCGAACCATCACGCGAGCGGAACTGAGCGAGGCGGTCTATCAGCGCATCGGTCTGTCCCGAACCGAGTCCGCCGCGCTCGTGGAGCTCGTGCTCAAGGAAATCTCCGATTGCCTCGCCGAAGGCGAGACGGTGAAGCTCTCGTCCTTCGGCTCCTTCGTGGTGCGGGACAAGGGCGCCCGCGTGGGTCGTAACCCCAAGACGGGCATCGAGGTTCCGATCGAACCGCGGCGGGTGATGGTGTTCAAACCGTCGAACATCCTCAAGGCGCGCATCAACGGACAGGCCGCAGACGGCTCTGACGACTGACGGTCGAGGAGGTCGCGTGGAAAAAAGCGCGGACGCGTTCCGGACGATCAGCGAGGTCGCCGACGATCTCGATACGCCCCAGCACGTCCTGCGCTTTTGGGAGACCCGTTTCGGCCAGATCCGGCCGATGAAGCGCGGCGGCGGGCGTCGCTACTACCGCCCCGACGACGTCGATCTTCTCCGCGGGATCAAGCATCTGCTTTACGGCGAGGGCTACACGATCAAGGGCGTGCAGCGGATCCTCAAGGAAGAGGGCGTCCGTTTCGTCCAGGCCGTCGGCCGCGAGGGCACCGTGACGCCGCAGAGCGTCTCCTCCGCGCCGCTTCCCGCTCCCGAGCCGGACGATCTCGACGATGCGCCGGAGGCCGAAATCCCGCCGCCGCCCGTCGTCGCGCCCGAGGCCGAGATCCGCCCCTCCGCAAGCGCGTCCCGCGTTCCGATCGAGCCCGAGGTCGGCGTCGCTCCCGCACGGGGCCGTGCGAAATCGGCTCCGCTCCCGTTGTTCGAAGGCCTTCCCGGATCGCTTTCTCCCGCCGGACGCGATGCATTGCGCCTTGCCTTGTCCGATCTCGAACAGTGCCGCCGTCTCCTCGCAGGCGCCGACACCGCCTCCGCCGAGGCTGATCAAGGGTTCGAAGGCGCGGCCTGATCGTCCTTGTCCCGCGGCATCTCCTCGGGCGAGGGGCGCAGGCCGTAAGGCTTCACCAGACGCCAGACATGGTCCGGGATCATGGAGCGCATGCGCCGCGGACGCTCGCGGCGCAGATGCAGCACGCTCTCGATCGCCTTCATCTCGAGGCGGGCGCGGGCGAATTCGAGGCCCTTCGGGCCGAAAAGCGGCATGAGTCTCCCGACGATCGGCCTCAGCCAATCGGGCATCGTCCTCAGCGGCAATCCGCCCGCCGCGCGTTCGACATTGGCGAGGAAGCCCTTCACGGCGCCCGTCCGTCGGCCCGCCGATCCCGGCTCCGCCAGCAGCACCTCGTCGCCCAGCAGCGCGACCAATTCTTCGCCGCGCTCGTTGCGGACGATCAGCCATTGCTCGCCTTGCCCGCCCATATAGCCGACGGTCACGTCCGAAAGAACGTTCGCATAGTCGACGCAGGTGCGGCAGGTCAGGGGGAAGAAATCCCCCGGCAGCTTCGACAAGGGCAGTTGCAGAAAGGGAATTTCCTTCCGTCGACCGTTTCGGAAACGGATTTCGACGCGATAATCGGCTCGGAACTCGAGATAGGTGATCGTTTCCGGCTCATCCGACAGCAGCTCGAGAAATTCGTGGAACCGCTCGGTGGTCGTGTTGTCCGAGCAGGGCGTGCCGATCACGTGGATGCGTTCGAAGCCCAACTCCTGTTCCAGCGCCCGCAGGGCATGAACCTGACAGGGGATCCCGATCACGGCGATGCGCTTGAACCCGCGATCGCGCGCGGGTTCGAGGAGCGCCAAGAGCGGCGCGAATCCCATCCGCATCCCGCGGCAGGCCGCCATGTCCTCGGCCCGCGTGACGAGAACGGGCACGGGCTTCCATCGATCGTCGGGATGG
>CAYNUN010000104.1:0-7043 GCA_964400345.1 uncultured Methylobacteriaceae bacterium | reverse complement strand
GCGCTCGTCTCCCCCGATGAAATCCGCCGACGGGCGCGGGCGGCCGACGCGCCGCGCGGCTTCGCGCGGGCGATCGAGACGCATCTTTCGGCAGGACGCCCGGCGCTGATCGCGGAGATCAAGAAGGCGAGCCCGTCGAAGGGGTTGATCCGCGCCGATTTCGACCCGCCGGCGCTGGCCGCGGCCTATGAGGCGGGCGGCGCGACCTGCCTTTCGGTGCTGACGGACGAGCCGTCCTTTCAAGGCCGGCCGGAATTCCTCGCCGCGGCGCGCGAGGCGACGAAGCTTCCGGCGTTGCGGAAGGACTTCATGTTCGAGCCCTATCAGGTGTTCGAGGCCCGCGCGTGGGGCGCGGACTGCATCCTCGTCATCATGGCCTCGGTGACGGACGAAGAGGCCCGGACGCTGACGGACTGCGCGCATGATCTCGGCATGGACGTGCTGGTGGAAGTGCATGACGGCCCCGAACTCGACCGGGCGCTGACGCTCGGCACGAAGCTCGTGGGCATCAACAACCGCAATCTCCGGACCTTCGAAGTCTCGCTGGCCGTGACGGAGGAGCTCGCGCCGCGGATTCCGGACGACCGGATCGTCGTGGGCGAGAGCGGCATCTTCACGCATGCGGACGTCGAACGGCTGACGCGCTCGAGGGTCAGGACCTATCTCGTCGGGGAAAGCCTGATGCGGAAGGAGGACGTGGCTGCGGCGACGAAGGCTCTTCTCTTCGGCGACGAAAAAGCGACGATCACGGCATGACCAAGCTCACACATATCGACGCTTCCGGCGCGGCCTCCATGGTCGACGTTTCGGAAAAGGACGTCACGCATCGCATCGCCGTGGCCGAAGGCCGCGTGGTGATGAAGCGCGAGACGCTGGAGCTCATCCGCGCGGGCGACGCCAAGAAGGGCGACGTGCTGGGCGTGGCGCGGGTCGCGGGCATCATGGCCGCGAAGAAGACGCATGAGCTGATCCCGCTCTGTCATCCGCTGCTGCTGTCGAAGATCGCGGTCGATCTCGTGCTCGACGACGACCTTCCGGGCGTCCGCGTGGCGGCGACGGCGAAGCTCGCGGGTCAGACGGGGGTCGAGATGGAGGCGCTGACGGCCGTCTCCGTCGCGTGCCTGACGGTCTACGACATGGTGAAGGCCGCCGACCGCGGCATGCGCATCGAAGGCGTGCGCGTGCTGGAGAAGAGCGGCGGCAAATCCGGCGACTGGCGCGCGGAGGATTGAGCATGGGTCTGCTGCTCGTCGAGGACGCTCTCGCCCGCATTCTCGAAGGCGTGCGACCGACCGAGACGGAGCATGTCGGACCCGGCGCCGCCGCGGGCAGAACCCTTGCCGCCGACCTCGCGGCCACCCGGACGCAACCGCCCTTCCCCGCCTCCGCCATGGACGGCTATGCCGTCCGCGCCGAAGATCTCGCGACCGACCGGACGTTGACGGTGATCGGCGAGGCGCCCGCGGGCCGGGCCTATCCCGGCCGGGTCGGGCCCGGCGAGGCGGTGCGGATCTTCACGGGCGCTCCGGTGCCCGAGGGCGCGGACACCGTGATCCTGCAGGAGAACACGACGCGCAGCGACGCGGGCGTGACGCCGACGGCGACGGAAGCGCGGGGGCGGCATATCCGGCCTGCGGGACTCGATTTCGCTGAAGGCGACGTGCTTCTGCGCGCCGGGCGGAGGCTCGACCCGCGCGCGGCGGCCTTGGCCGCGGCGATGGGGCATGCGTCGATCCCCGTGCGGCGGCGGCCGAAGATCGCGCTTCTGGCGACCGGGGACGAACTCGTGCGGCCCGGCGAAGCGGCGCGGCCGGACCAGATCGTCGCCTCGAACATCTATGCGGCGGCAGGCCTTGCGGAAGAGGCGGGCGGCGAGGCGATCGACCTCGGGATCGCGACCGACGACTTCCCCGCGCTCGAACGCGGGATCGCGCAGGCGGAGGGCTTGGGCGCGGACGTGCTCGTGACGCTCGGCGGCGCATCCGTCGGAGATCACGATCTCGTGCAGTCGGCGTTGACCGCGCGCGGGATGGAACTCGGCTTCTGGCGCGTCGCGATGCGGCCGGGCAAGCCGCTGATCTTCGGGCGGCTCGGGCGGACGCGGATACTAGGCCTGCCGGGCAATCCCGTCTCGGCCATCGTCTGCGGGCGGCTGTTCCTCGTGCCGCTGGTGCGGGCGCTCAGCGGCGACCCGGATGCCGGGCGAGACCCTTCCGAACCCGCCACTTTGGCCGAAGCCGTGCCCGCCAACGACAAGCGGCAGGATTATGTGCGGGTGCGCATCACGGGGCGGGACGTGCATGGGGTGCCGCTGGTCGCGCCGTTCTCGCGCCAGGATTCCTCGATGCTGCGCGTCTTCACGGAAGCGGATGCGCTGATGATCCGCCCGCCCGGTGCCCCCGCGGCGGAAGCGGGCGAGGCGGTGCGCATCATCCGGCTTTGAGGCTCAGCGCGTCGTCGCTTCGAGGAAATCGAGGAGAGCGTCGCGGTCCTCGGGGTCGGAGACGACCTGTTCCGGCATTTTGGTGCCGGGGGTGACGATCGACGGGCCCAATTCGAAGAGCCGGCCGATGGTCTCGCGGGTCCAGACGATGTCCATGGTCTTGAAGGCGTCGGAATAGACATAGCCGGGGGCGGTCGCGATCTTGCGGCCGAAGACCTTGTGCAGCGTGGGCCCGGCGCGGTTGCCGCCGTCGGCCGTGAGCGTGTGGCAGGCGGCGCAGGCGCGGAACACTTCCGCGCCGCGGCTGCCGCGGAACTCGGCCAAGGGATCGATGCCCGGCGAGGGGACGACGGGGCCGATATGCTCGCCCGTCACCGCATCCCAACGGCGGACGATGCGGTCGCCCCCGCCCGTGAGCAATTCCTTGCCGTCAGGCGTGAAGGCGGCCGACCAGACGGGAAGGCCCGGGCCGACCAGCGTGACGCCGACGCGGCCCGTCGCCGCGTCGATCAGGGTCACCGATCCGCGGATCTGCGCGGCGGCGACGCGGCGACCGTCGGGCGAGGTCGCGAGCGCGATGACGGGCAAGGGTTGGGTTTCGACCTCGCGGAGCAGACGGAGATCGGGCGTGACGAAGCGGACCGTTCCGTCCGCCCCGGCGGCGGCGACGAGATCGCCCGCGACGGCGAGCGCATTGACGGGCGAAGCGAGCCGCATGACGCGCGCTTCGCCGCCCGATGCCGGCCAGAAGCGGACCGCGGCGTCGTAGCCGCCGGTGACGATCGTGCCGTCCTTCAGAAAGCCGATGCCGTTGACGTTGCCCTGATGGCCCGACAGGACGCGCGCCGTGCCGCCCGCGAGCGGGGTGAGGCGTGCGGTGCCGTCCCAAGACGCGCTCGCCAGCAGCGCGCCGTCGGGCGAGACCGCGAGCGCGGCGACGGGGGCCTTGTGCGCTTCGAAGGAAAGGACGGGATCGGGCGTGCCGGGCTTCCAGATCGCGATGCGGCCCTCCTCCCCCGCCGTGGCGAAGCGGCCGTCCGGCAGAGCGGCGACGGCGTTGACCGCGCCGTCATGGAAGCGGAGCGCCTGTTCGGCCGTGCCCTTGTCGAGCGACCAGAGGATCGCGGACGTGTCGAAGCTGCCGGAGATCGCGGTGCGGCCGTCGGGCGAGACGGCGAGCGCGCGGACCGGGCCGCCATGACCGCGCATTTCGGCCGAGGCCGGTGACAGCGCCGCGAGCGCGAACAGAACGGCGAGAAGGCGACGCATCAATCCTCCGCGGGCGTGAAGCCGAGGGCCGCGACCGAAGCGCGAACCTCCGGCGCATGCAAGCCTTCGAGGAAGGCCGCGACAGCGGGTCGCGCTTCGCGGCCGGCGGCGACCGCGAAATCGTAATGCTCCGGCCCGACGGGGAGGAAGCCGAGGCCGTAGGCGCGGGCGACGGGCTCGATGGCGACGCCCCAATCCGCGCGGCCCTGGGCGACGGCGGCTGCGACCGCATTGTGGGATTTCGGGCGGTTCCAATAGCCGGGGGGACGCGCGCCGCCGAGGAGCTTGTCGATGACGATGCTCGTGCCCGCGCCCTGATTGCGGTTGACCATCAGACAGTCGGGATCGGCGAGCGCGGCGGCGACGGCCTCTTGAGGGCTGCGGCCTTCGAAACGCGCGTCGCCCTTGCGGAAGACGACGCCCTGCATGCGGAGCCAGCCGGGAACGAGGCTCATGCCTTCGCCGAGCCATGGGCGGTTGTAGAGGCCCGTTTCGGGATGAAGCAGATGGACGGGCGCGAGATCGCATTCGCCGCGCATGGCGGCCCTGAGGCCGCCCAGACTGCCGACCGCGACGACGCGGACGGAGAGGCCGCGCGCGGCGGCCGCGCCGACGACGACGTCGAGCCCCGTGCAGTGGCTGCCCATGATCACGAGATCGGGAGCGCGGACCTGCGTGCCGAACAGGCGGACCTCCGCACGGCTTCCGGCGGGAAGCGAGTCGGCGAGCGCGTCGACCGTGAGGAAGCCGTCGGCTTGGGCGAAGGAACTGATCGCGCCCGAGCCCTTGCCGACCGGATGGGCGGCGAGACCGCCCTCCTCGCCTTGGACGAGCGCGACGGAGACGTATTCGGTGCGGCCGAGATCGGAGGGGACGCGCAGCGGCACCGTCGCTTCGACGCGCGTCTCCGCGCGCGGCGGAAGGCCCGCCATGCGGCGCAGCACGGGGGCGACGATGTCGTGGAAGGTGAACATCGCGCTCGTCGGGAAGCCGGGGAGAAGCAAGACGGGCTTGCCGTCGCAGACCGCGAGGCCGAGCGGCTTGCCGGGCTTGAGCGCCACGCCGTGGACGACGAGGCCGGGCGCGCCCAACTCCCCGACGATGCGGTGGGTGAGATCGCCCTCCCCCTTCGACGTGCCGCCCGACAGGATCACCATGTCGCATTCGGCATGGGCGCGCTTCATGGCGGCGCGCAGGGCCTCGGCATCGTCGGCGATGACGCCGAAGCGGACGGGGTCGCCGCCGTTCTCGCGGACCGCGGCGGCGACGACGGGTGCGTTGGTGTCGTAGATCGCCGCGGGACGCAGCGGACGACCCGGTTCCACCAATTCGTCGCCCGTGGAGATGACCCCGACCCGCGGACGGCGGTGGACGAGGAGATCGGCGACGCCGCAGGCGGCGAGAAGGCCGATCTCGCGTGCGGTGACGACCGTGCCGGCGTGGAGGATCGTCTCGCCCAGCGCGAGATCCGACCCGGCGAAGGCGACGCCGCCGCCGGGCGCGACGGGCCGGGAGACGAGGACGACCCCGCCCTCGCCCGGTTCCGTATGCTCGATCATCACCACGGCATCCGCGCCGCGCGGCAAAGGGCCGCCGGTGGCGATCGGCGTCGCCGTGCCCGCGCCGACCGCAAGGACGGGCGCATGGCCGCAATGGACGTGTTCGGCGTTGAGCCGCAGCGCGACGGGCGCGGTGTCGGACGCGGCGGCGCAATCGGCGGCCCGAAGCGCGAAGCCGTCGACCATGGAACGGTCGAAGGGCGGCACGTCGACCGGCGCGAGGACCGGAGCGGCGGTGACGCGGCCGAGTGCGTCGTCGAGCGCGACGGTCTCCGAGCCGAGGGGGCGCGCGTCATGGGCGGCGGCGAAGCGGCTGACGGCCTCCTCGCGCGACAGGACGGTGAGGAACTGCCCTTGGGCGGGCGCGGCGGTACGTGTCACAGCGGAACGGCCTCGATGAACGCGCCTTCGGCGAGGCCCTCGCTTTCGGGGGGCAGCACGGCGCGATGGGTGGCGCGAGCGAGCGCCGACAAGGGAACGACGCCCGCGGCGAGCGGTTCGAACCGACCCTCGACCGCGCGCAGCAGGACGAGATCGGCGACGCCGACGGAAGACACCACGCGGCGGGCGAGCGGCAGGCCGCGCGGCGCGGGAGGACGGGCGGCGGCGCGGTCGGCGAGCGGGAGAAGCACGCCGCAGAGAAAGGGCACGAGGCTCGGGAGCCGGGCGGGGATGCGGAAGCCGTGCTCCGTCGCTTCGATCTCGAAACAGCCCGTCAGGGCGATGCCGGGGCCGGATTGCGCTTCCGCGCTTTCGAGGAGCGCCGATGGCGCGATGCCGAAGGATGCGGCGAGGGATGCGAGGGCTCCGACGGCGTCGGCTTCGGCGTCGAAGGCTTCGGGAACGGGTTCGCCCGCGCGGGCCTCTTCGCCGCGGCGGCGGACGCCTTCGCCGGGATGGGCCGATGCGGTCGCGGCGGGCATGCCGCCGAGATCGTCGAAGGCGTCGCCGGGCAGCACGCAATCGCAGCCTGCGGGAAGGGCGTCGCCGGGGAAAAGGAAGACGGGCGCCGCGGGAAGGAAGGCGGGCGATTGCGGCGTCGCACCCACGAGATCGGCCGAGGAACAGGCGAAGCCCGTGCGCGCCGCGACGTCGCGGGCGGGATGATCCTGCAGCGCGGGACCCGTGCCGCGCGAGGGGCGGGACGCGTGCGCAGGCGCGATGCGGCCCGCGAGCCGCCGCATCACATCCGCGAGGGGAATCAGCGCGTTCGAGGCCGATGCGGGCCGCGCGCGGGTTGACAGGTCCGTCATGGGGGACATGTGTAGCGCGCCCGGGCGCTTTGTCATCGCCCTCGTGTCGCTCGTTCAGGATTTCGGATGCCGATTTCGCTCGATCTCAAGGGGCTGAAATGCCCCCTGCCCGCCCTCAAGACCCGGAAAGCGCTGCAAGGCCTCGCGCCGGGCGACGAGATCGAGGTGGTCTGCACCGACCCGCTGGCGGTGATCGACATTCCGCATCTCGTCAACACCGTGGGCGACACGCTGCTGGGACAGTCGAAGTCCGATGTGGAAATCCGGTTCGTGATCCGGCGGGAGGCTCGGTAGGCAGTGGGCAGTAGGCAGTAGGCAGTGGGCATTGTCCGCTGCGGCCCCTGTCGTCATGCCCGCGGACGCGGGCATCCACGACTTTTCGGTGGCGTCGCAAGGAAGACGTGGATGCCCGCATGCGCGGGCATGACGCTCGAGGGGCGGTCGGCATAAGGCAGTGAGCCGTAGGCAGCGGGCGGTAGGTCGCCATTTGCCCCAGACGTGGATGCCCGCATGCGCGGG
>CAYNUN010000103.1:0-7124 GCA_964400345.1 uncultured Methylobacteriaceae bacterium | reverse complement strand
CGATCTTCGCCGACATGGGCTTCGCGGTCGCGGAAGGTCCGGACGTCGAGACGGACTTCTACAATTTCACCGCTCTGAACTTCCCCGTGGGTCACCCCGCGCGGGAGATGCACGACACCTTCTTCTTCCACCCGGACGAGACGGGCGAGCGGAAGCTGCTGCGCACCCATACGAGCCCGGTGCAGATCCGCACCATGACGGCGCAGAAGCCGCCGATCCGCGTGATCATTCCCGGCCGCACCTATCGCTGCGACTCCGACCAGACGCACACGCCGATGTTCCATCAGGTCGAGGGCCTCGTCATCGACAAGGGCTCGCATCTCGGCCACATGAAGTGGATCCTCGAAGAGTTCTGCAAGGCGTTCTTCGAGGTCGCGGACGTGAAGATGCGCTTCCGTCCCTCCTTCTTCCCCTTCACGGAGGTCTCGGCCGAGGTCGACATCCAGTGTTCGCGCAAGGGCGGCGAGATCCGTTTCGGCGAGGGCGAGGACTGGCTCGAGATCCTCGGCTGCGGGATGGTCCACCCGAACGTCATCCGCAATTGCGGGCTCGACCCCGACGAGTATCAAGGCTTCGCCTGGGGGATGGGCATCGACCGCATCGCGATGCTGAAATACGGCATGCCGGACCTGCGGCCCTTCTTCGAGGCCGACATGCGCTGGCTGTCCCATTACGGCTTCCGCCCCCTCGACCCGCCGACGCTCGCGGGCGGGTTGAGCACGTAAGGAGGCGACCATGAAATTCACCCTCTCCTGGCTCAAGGATCACCTCGACACCACGGCCTCGCTCGACGAGATCGTCGACGCGCTCACCCGCGTCGGTCTCGAAGTGGAAGGCGTCGAGGATCCGGCGAAGGCGCTCGCGCCCTACATCACCGCCCATGTGATCTCCGCCGAGCAGCACCCGAACGCCGACCGGCTGCGCGTCTGCATGGTCGACACGGGCGACGGCAAGCCGATCCAGGTCGTCTGCGGCGCGCCCAACGCCCGCACGGGCATGAAGAGCGTCTTCTCCCCGCCCGGCACCTTCATCCCGGGCAAGAACATCACGATCGGCGTCGGCGTCGTGCGCGGCGTCGAGAGCGCAGGCATGCTCTGCTCGGCCTATGAGCTCGGCCTCAGCGACGACCACGAGGGCATCATCGATCTGCCGGCCGATGCGCCCGTCGGCCTGCGCTATGTCGATTATGCGGATCTCGACGATCCGGTGATCGACGTTTCGGTCACGCCGAACCGTCCCGACGCGCTGGGAATCCGCGGCATCGCGCGCGATCTCGCGGCGGCCGGCCTCGGCACGCTGAAGCCCGATACGGCGACCGCGCCCGTCGCGGGCAAGGGCGATTGCCCCGTCTCCGTCACGCTCGACTTCGCGGTCGACGACAAGCATCTCTGCCCGGCCTTCGCGCTCCGCCTCGTGCGCGGCGTCAAGAACGGCCCGAGCCCAGATTGGCTGCAGCGTCGCCTCAAGGCGATCGGGCTGCGCCCGATCAACGCGCTCGTCGACGTCACCAACTACGTCACCTTCGACCGCGGCCGGCCGCTGCACGTCTTCGACCTGAAGAAGGTCGAGGGCGGTCTCGTCGTGCGCCGGGCGAAGGACGGCGAGGAGGTGCTCGCGCTCGACGGCAAGACCTACCGGCTCGAATCCGGCACCGTCGTCATCGCCGATGCGAAGGGCGTCGAGAGCATCGCCGGCATCATGGGCGGCGAGCATTCGGGCTGCGACGACGCCACCACCGACGTGCTGATCGAGTCGGCGCTGTGGGACGCGCTCAACATCGCGCGGTCCGGCCGCGCGCTCGGCATCAACACCGATGCGCGCTACCGCTTCGAGCGCGGCGTCGACCCGGCCTTCACGCTGCCCGGCGTCGAACTCGCGACGCGCATGATCGTCGATCTCTGCGGCGGCGAGCCGACCGAAACGCGTGTCGCGGGCGCGATCCCGCATCCGTCCAAGACGATCGCCTTCCCCTTCTCCGAGGTGAAGCGCCTGACGGGCATCGAGATCCCGGAGGCCGAGATGCGCGCGACGCTCACGGCGCTCGGCTTCTCCGTCCACGGCGCGGGCTCGACGGTCGAAGCGAAGGTCCCGACCTGGCGTCCCGACGTCGAGGGCAAGGCCGACCTCGTGGAAGAGATCGTCCGCATCGCGGGCCTCGACCGCGTGACGTCCACTCCGTTCCTGCGCGACCCGCCGACGGTCGCGGGCCCGGTGCTCACGCTCATCCAGAAGCGCACCCGCCTCGCCAAGCGCGCACTTGCGGCGCGCGGTCTGGTGGAGGCGATCACCTGGTCCTTCATCGGCAAGGCCGAGGCCGAGCATTTCGGCGGCGGCAAGCCGGAGCTGGCGCTCGCCAACCCCATCGCCTCGGACCTCTCGGACATGCGGCCGAGCCTGCTGCCCGGCCTGATCAAGGCCGCGCAGCGCAATGCCGACCGCGGTTTCGGCGATGCGGCTCTGTTCGAAGTCGGGCAGGTCTTCGCGGGCGACGCGCCGGAAGACCAGACCATCGCGGCCACCGCGATCCGCCGCGCCTTCGCCCGGCCGGACGGGGCCGGCCGCTTCTGGGGCGAGGCGGCCGAGACGGTCGACGTGTTCGACGCCAAGGCCGACGCCTTCGCGCTTCTCGAAGCCTTGGGCGTGCCGACGGGCGGCCTGCAGATCGTGCCCGGCGGCCCCGCCTGGTTCCATCCCGGCCGTTCGGCGACGCTCCAATTCGGCCCCAAGGGCGTGATCGGCGCCTTCGGCGAGATCCATCCCCGTACGCTCGAGGCGCTCGACGTCAAGGGGCCGATGGTGGCGGTGGAGATCATTCTCGACCGGCTCCCGCCGCCCAAGGCGAAGCCGACCAAGGTCAAGCCGAAGCTCGTCCTGTCCGACTTCCAGCCCGTCGAGCGCGACTTCGCCTTCGTGGTCGACGAGGCGGTCCCCGCGCAGGACGTCCTGAAGGCCGCGCAGGCGGCCGAACGGAACCTCCTCGCCGATCTGACCGTCTTCGACGTCTATCGCGGCACGGGCGTGCCCGAGGGCAAGAAGTCGGTCGCGATCGCGGTGACGCTCCAACCCGTCGAGAAGACGCTGACCGACGCCGAAATCGAAGCGGTCGCCGGCCGGATCGTCGCCGAAGTGACCAAGAAGACGGGCGCGACGCTGCGGGGCTGACGGCGGACGACGGCGGAGGAAGCCTCTCCGCCGTCATTGCGGCGGCTCCTCCCGGCCCATCTCGGGTGTCCGCGTCTTCCGCCGCCGTCGAGGGCAAGACGTGGATGCCCGCCTCCGCGGGCATGACGGCGGTCTCTCATCCGGTGTACGAGCGCATGAGCTTCGAACACGATCTCGTTCTCCCGCTCGACGGCCGCCAGTCCCCGACGGCTCTCGCCGTCGCGCGGGGCACGCGGCGCATGCTTTCGGGTCTCGGCTTCTCCACGGTCGCGGAACTCGTGCTCGCCTCCGGCCGCCGTGCCGATCTCGCCGCGCTCGGACCGGACGGATCCATCTGGATCGTCGAGATCAAGTCGAGCATCGAGGATTTCCGTGTCGATGCGAAATGGCCCGACTACCGCGCCCATTGCGACCGCCTCTTCTTCGCGATCCCCGAGACGGTCCCGGTCGACGTCATGCCCGAGAATGCGGGCCTGATCCTCGCCGACGCCTACGGCGCGGCGCTCCTGCGCGAGGCTCCCGAGCATCGACTGCCCGCGGCGACGCGGAAGGCCGTGCTGCTCCGCTTCGCCCGGGCCGCCGCCGACCGGCTTCACCGACTGGCCGATCCGGAGGCGGGCGGAGGGGTCTTCTGACCGAAGCCGAACCGTCCTCCGATCCCCTCGGTGTCATCCCGGCCGCAGCGAAGCGGAGAGCCGGGACCCGGAAAAACCCGACCCGGAAAAACCCGACGCCGCTCCGCGCTCGACCGTCATTCCGGGTCCCGGATCGGCTTCCCCGCCCGGGATGATACCGTGAGAATGCCGGGCAAGAGTCGGTGTCACCCGTGCCTTGCCAGCCAGTCGGAGAGCGCGCGCATGACCTTCTCCGCCTCTTCCATCAGGAAGAAGTGGCTGCTCTCCTCGAACCAGACGGTCTCGGCGGAGGGCAGGGCCTGCTGCATCCAGCCCGTCGCCGTCGGCGAGCAGATGGGATCGAGGCGACCCGCCATGATCAGGACGGGGCAGGCGATGCGGCCGATCTCGTCCATCGTGTCCGAGGACAGGACCGCATTGTTGAGATTGATGTAGGAGCGTTTGTCGCGGCTCTCGTCGCCGATCAGCCCTTCGATCCGGGCCATCACCTCGGGATGAGCATTGAAATAGGCGTTGGAGACGAAGGTCGGGGAGAACAGGCTCGCCCAATCGCTCCAGCGGCCGCCGCGGGCGATGAAGTCGCGCATGCTTTCCAACCAGCGCCGCCCCACCGGATCGAGCCGCGCGAAGGAGGCCGCCATCACCAGCGAGCGCACCCGGCCGGGGGCCGTCAGCGCCATCCGCTGCGCGATCGCCCCGCCCATGGAACGGCCCACCACATGCGCGCTCTCGACGCCGAGCGCATCCATGAAACGCAGAACGTCTTCGGCGATCTCCTGCATCGAGGTCGGATTTTCGACCGCCGAACTCAGCCCCGATCCGGGATTGTCGAAGGCGATGACGCGGTGACGGTCCTTGAAGGCGGCGATCTGCGGAAGCCACGCCTTGTGGTCGCCCGCGAGGCCGTGGATCAGCAGGAGAGGCGTGCCCGCACCCTCTTCGACGTAATTGAGCTTCCAGCGGCCGGCATCGACGACGGGCATGAGCGGTTCCTCCTGCGCACGGGCCTCGGCGCGTTCAAGTCTTTGCGGCCCGCGCAGGCATTGAGACGACGACATCGCCGTCGGCGCAAGGGAGCATCGCCGCATGGCCGCCTTGCGGCGCAGGGACGCTCTCCTTATGTGCGCGGGGCAGCGGGAGCCCGACCATGATTCTTCAAGCCGCCCTGCGCGCTCTGGCGCAGATCTTCTCGAAGCGGTTCCGCCGCGTGCTGGGGTTGTCCCTCGCATTGACCATCGTGCTGCTGCTTCTCGTATGGGCGGCGCTGACGCGGCTCTTCGCGGCTTGGATCGACCAGACGGCGCTCGTCCAGTCCTATGGCTGGGCGGAGGCCTATGCCGTGTTTCTCGCGGGTTTCGGCCTCGTGATCGGGCTCGCTTATTTCATCCCGCCCGTTTCGATGCTCGTCGCCGGCTTCTTTCTCGACGACGTCGCGGAGAAGATCGAGCGGGCCGATTATCCGGCCGATCCGCCGGGTCGGCCCTTGGGCACGGGAACGGCCGTTCTGGAGGGCGCGCGTTTCGCCGTTCTGGTTCTGGGCGTCAACGTGCTCGCGCTGCTGCTGCTGTTCATTCCCCTCGTCAACATCTTCGCCTTCCTCGCGGCGAATGCGTGGCTGCTCGGACGGGAGTATTTCGCCTTGGCCGCAGGGCGCTTCCGCTCGCCCGCCGAGACGCGGGCGCTCAGGGAGCGGCATTCCGGCAGCGTGACCTTCGCGGGACTGTTGATCGCGGGCTTCGTGGCCGTCCCGATCCTGAACCTGTTCACGCCGCTCTTCGGGACGGCGCTCATGGTCCATGTCCACAAGACGATCGAACGGCGCGAGCGCGCCGCGCGCCTTGCCTGATCAGGCGTATTTGCCCGTCGAGAACTGCCCGCCCTTGCGGAACCGGTAGAGATAGGTCGGCACGACCGCCTCGACCGTCTCGCCCTTGATGCCGAGTCCTTCCAGCGTGCGGCCTTCCCGGATCGCGGCTTCGGAGACGACGTTGTCGTGTTCGAGCAGCTTCACCTGATCGCGGGTGATGAGGAAATCCGCCGGCAGAAGCCCGAAGGCCGCGCGGTTGGCGATCTCCATCACGCCGGCCTGGATCCGCGCCGCCGGGAAGGGCAGGGGCGCGAGGATCGCCTTCCGGCCCGTGACCTCGAGGACGAAGCGTACGAGTTGTTCGAAGGTCTTCACCTCCGGGCCGCCCAACTCATAGACCGTGCCCGACGCGATCGAGCCGTCGACGGCGCGCGCGACGACTTCGGCGACGTCGCCCACGAAGACCGGCTGGAAGCGCGTCCGGCCGCCGCCCACGAGCGGGATCACCGGAAGCTTGGAGGCGAGCGAGGCGAAGCGGTTGAAGAAACCGTCCTCCGGACCGAACACGATCGACGGGCGGATCACCACGGCCTCGGGGACCGCCGTCCGGGCAGCGGTCTCGCCGGCGGCCTTCGTCCGGGCATAAGCGCTTTCCGAGCCCGGATCGGCCCCGATCGCGGACATCTGTATCAGCGTGCGTATACCGGCGCGGGCCGTCGCTTCGGCCACGGCGCGCGCGCCTTCCGCCTGTACGGCGTCGAAGCTCTGCTTGCCGCCTTCGGCGAGGATGCCGACGAGATTGACCACGGCGTCCGCGCCTTCGACGGCACGGGCCACCGAGTCCGGATAACGCAGATTGGCTTGGATCGGATGGACCTGCCCGACATTGCCGAGCGGCTGCAGGAACAGCGCGAGATCGGGACGCCGCACGGCGGCGCGGACCCTGTAGCCGCGCTTGGCCAAGGTGCGGATCACGTGCCGGCCGATGAAACCGGAACCGCCGAAAACGGTGACCAAACGGCCGGATGCCGGAACCATGACCTGCCCTCCCCCGAACTCTTCGGGAAGGCTCTTAGTCAATCGGGGCGGCGCTGTACAGGGGACGAAGGTCGACCCGCCCGGACCGGAATCGGGATGAAGGCGCGATCCTGATCGAAATGGCCGCCGTCGCCGTCGTCGTCGTCGTTCTTCAGCATCATGATCGCGGTGCCCGCGACGACGCTTCCGCCCGTGACCATGAAGCCGCCCGCGAGCAGCAGAAAGGCCGTGAGCCCGGTTTCCGACGAACGGATCAGCCCGCCGAGACCGTCGACGTCGAGAAGCAGCAGGCAGAGCGCGAAGGCGAGGCCCAGCGCGGCGCCGAACGCCGCCTGTACGAGCACCATCCGCACCATCGCGCGATGCGGCGGTTTCGTCGGGGGAAGGATCGAACGGGCCATGACGGCCTCCGAATGATGCGGTGACGGGAGAATGGAGACTCGATGCGGCCCCGGCAACCCCGCTGCGTCCCGAATAATCCG
>CAYNUN010000102.1:0-7127 GCA_964400345.1 uncultured Methylobacteriaceae bacterium | reverse complement strand
AAACGGGTCGCGTGGTGATGGACGGCGAGGCGAAGGCGCTGCGCGAGAACGAGGACGTCAAGGAGTTCTATCTCGGCGTCGCCGGCGGCGACCGGAAGAACTTCAAGGACGTGAAGAGCTACAAGCGCCGCAAGCGCTGGCTGGCGTGACCACCATGCATCACGACGCGCTCGAAACCCGCGACCCCGCCGCGCGCGAGGCCGATCTCTTCGCCCGCCTTCCCGCGATCGTCGCTGCGGCCAAAGCCATGCCGGGCTGGGCGGCGATGCTCGAGGGCGTCGACCCGGCCTCGGTGACGAGCCGCGCCGCGCTCGCCCGCCTGCCGATCCTGCGCAAGCATCTGCTGCCGGGACTGCAGAAGGACAAGCCCCCCTTCGCGGGCTTCGCCGCGACCGACCTCTCCCGTTACGGCCGCTTCTTCGCGTCGCCCGGTCCGATCTTCGAACCCGAGACGCGCGCCGCGGACCCTTGGCGCGCGGCGCGCGCCGTCGTCGCGGCCGGATTCCGAAAGGGCGACGTGGTGCTGAACACCTTCAGCTATCACCTGACCCCCGGCGGCTTCATCATGGATCAGGGCGCGCGTGCCGCGGGCTGCATCGTGATCCCGGCGGGGCCGGGCAATACGGACCAGCAGCTCGACGTGATCGAGCAGCTGCGCCCCGTCGCCTATACGGGTACGCCCGATTTCCTCAAGATCATCCTCGACAAGGCGAAGGAGGCGGGGCGCGACGCGTCCTCCATCCGCAAGGCCCTCGTTTCGGGCGCGGCCTTCCCGCCTTCGCTCCGGGACGAACTCCGCGGCCGCGGCGTCGAAGGCTATCAATGCTATGCGACCGCCGATGTCGGCGTGATCGCCTATGAGACCGAGGCGCGCGAGGGACTGGTGCTCGAAGAGGACGTGATCCTCGAGATCGTCCGTCCGGGCACGGGCGATCCGGTGCCGGACGGCGAAGTCGGCGAGGTGGTGATCACGCTGCTCGATCCGCACCATCCCGTGATCCGCATCGCGCTGGGCGATCTCACGGCGGTGCTGCCCGGCACGTCGCCCTGCGGCCGAACGAATGTCCGCATCAAGGGTTGGATGGGCCGCGCCGACCAGACCGCCAAGATCAAGGGCATGTTCGTTCGTCCGGAACAGGTCGCCGACGTGGCCAAGCGTCATTCCGAAGTGGAGAGGCTCCGCGTCGTCGTCACCCGCGAGAACGAGCAGGACGTGATGACCGTCCGCGCCGAAGCGCGCGACTGCTCCGACGCTCTGGTGGAGGGCCTCGGCGAGAGCGTGAAGGCCGTCACCAAGCTTTCCGCCAAGATCGAGCTCGTGCCCGTCGGCAGCCTGCCCAATGACGGCAAGGTCATCGCCGACGAACGCCCGGTGGGGTGAGGGGAGGGGTCTTCCTTTCCTCTCGAGGCGCCTTCCTTCCCCTTCATGGTGAGGAGCCCGGCGAGAGCCGGGCGTCTCGAACCATCCGGTCGCCGTCGAGGCACGAAAACCTCGTGGTTCGAGACGGCGCTTCGCGCCTCCTCACCATGAGGTTTTCTCCGTCGTTCTATCCCTCTCGCTCCGGCCTCACTCCCGTCATGCCCGCGCATGCGGGCATCCGCGTCTTGGCGGGACGTGACCGACCATGACGACTTGGAGCGAAACGGCCCCCCGTCCCGCTCCGCTTTCCTCTGGACCCTTTGCGGAAACTCCCTATGTTCCGCACGTCTTCCGAGGATCACGCGTATGAACATGATGCACCGCACCGAAGCGGATTTCCGTGCCGTAGGCCCGCTGCCGCAGGGCCACCCCGCGGTGAAGATCGGCAAGATCGGCGTGCTGCTCACCAATCTGGGTACGCCGGACGCGACCGACTATTGGCCGATGCGCCGCTATCTCAAGGAATTCCTCTCGGACCGTCGCGTCATCGACACGCCGCGCGCCCTCTGGTGGCCGATCCTCAATCTCGTGATCCTGTCGATCCGCCCCCAGAAGAAGGGCAAGGACTACGCCTCGATCTGGAACACCGAGCTCAACGAATCCTTCCTCAAGACGATCACGCGGGATCAAGCGACGAAGCTCGCCGAAACGGCGAAGTCCATGGACGGCCGCATCGTCGTCGATTGGGCGATGCGCTACGGCAATCCCTCGATCAAGTCGCGGCTCGAAGCGCTGCAGGCGGAAGGATGCGACCGCATCCTGATCGTCCCGCTTTATCCCCAATATGCGGCGGCGACCTCCGCCACCGCCTGCGACAAGGCCTTCGAGGCGCTGATGCAGATGCGGTGGCAGCCCACCGTCCGCATTTCCCCGCCCTATCACGACGACCCCGCCTATATCCGCGCGCTGGCCGACTCGATCCGCAAGCATCTGGCCACGCTCGATTTCGAGCCCGAGGTCATTCTGACCAGCTTCCACGGCGTGCCGAAGCGCTATCTCACGCTCGGTGACCCCTATCACTGCCACTGCGCCAAGACCTGGCGTCTCCTGCGTGAAGAGCTCGGCATGTCGCCCGACCGGATGATGATGAGCTTCCAGTCGCGCTTCGGGCCGGAGGAATGGCTCCAGCCCTATACCGACAAGACCGTCGAGGCCCTCGCCAAGAAGGGCGTGAAGAGCCTCGCCATCGTCGCGCCGGGCTTTTCTTCGGACTGCCTCGAAACGCTCGAGGAGCTCGACGGCGAGAACCGCGAGATCTTCGAGCACAACGGCGGCGAGAAGTTCACCTATATCCCCTGTCTCAACGCATCGGACGAGGGCATGCAGGTCATCGAGGCGATCGTCCGGCGGGAGCTGCAGGGCTGGATCTGATCGCGGGCGCGGCTTTACCGGATCGCAGCGGCCGTTATCATGCAACCCCGAATGCGGGGAGGCTTCCGTGAATATGGTTCGGTTTTCGGCGGCTTGCCTGTTCCTGCTCGCATCCGCCGCCGTCGCGTTCGCCGAAAACGTCAAGATCGCATCGCTCGTCAGCGGCAATTGGAAGGGCGGGGCCTATGCCGACCGGAATTCCGGTCGCCTGAGCCATTGCGGCCTTTACGCGACCTATCGATCGGGCATCACCGTCCATTTCTTCCTCGGAGCCGATTACGACTGGTCGATCGGCTTCGCCGACACGGGTGCGACGCTCGTTCCCGGTCGGCGCTATGCGATCCATTACTCGATCGACGGCGGCCCGCCGGCGCGGGTCGAGGGCGTGGCGCGGACGAACGGCTTCATTCGCGCCGATCTGCCCGACACCACGTCGATCTATGACCAGTTCCGCTATGGCGGGATGCTGAGCGTCGCCGTGGAGGGCCAGGTCCACCGCTTCCGCCTGACGGGCACCGCCAATGCGCTTTCGGCGCTGCTCGACTGCGTCGGCGAACATGCCGCCGGGACGGGCGTCGCGCGCCCCGCCAAACCCGCCGATCCGCCCGCGACCGCTCCTGCGAAGCGCGGTCGGACGATCACCGCCGACGACCGGCTCGACGCCGTGCGTTTCGTCGCCAACGTCTTCGCCAAGGCGGAGATGCGTGATTATCGCTTCATGACGGCCGAGGAAGTGGCGGACAAGCGCTGGCCCGAAATCGTCCGCCTCTCCGACGTCGCCTGGATATCGAAGGATCAGATCGGCTTCCTGCACATCTTCGCGACCGAGGTCCTCTCCATCGACGATGCGCTCGGCGCGGCGATCGGTTCCGATGCGAAGAACTGCGACGGCGATTTCGCCTCCGGCAAGATCAACGAGCCCGGCTCGGCCCTCACGCGCGTCTTCACGGTCTGCAAATCGGCGAAGGCGCCCTTTTCCGTCGAATACGTCTTCATCCCGCGCAAGGCGGGCCTCGCCTATCGTTTCGCGACCTATCGCTTCGACGCCGTGCGGCCCGACACCAAGCCGCTGGGCGAAGCGATGAAGTCGATCTGACCCGGAGGACCGACCATGCCGTCCGAATTCTCGATCTTCGTCGTCGTCGTCCTCGTTCTCGTCGTCTTCACGCTGATGGCGGGCGTGAAGGCGGTTCCGCAGGGTTATCATTGGACGGTCGAGCGCTTCGGGCGCTACTCGCATACGCTCTCGCCCGGTCTCGGGCTCATCATCCCCTTCATCGACCGCATCGGTAAGAAGGTGAACATGATGGAGCAGGTGCTCGACGTGCCCAATCAGGAGGTCATCACCAAGGACAACGCCACCGTCACCGCCGACGGGGTCGCCTTCTACACCGTCCTCGACGCGCCCCGCGCCTCCTATGAGGTGATGAATCTCGGACAGGCGCTGCTCACCGTGACCATGACGAACATCCGCACGGTCATGGGTTCGATGGATCTCGACCAGCTCCTCTCCAATCGTGACGAGATCAACGAGCGCCTCCTCGCCGTCGTCGACGCCGCGGCGAGCCCGTGGGGCGTCAAGATCAACCGGATCGAGATCAAGGACATCGTGCCCCCGCGCGATCTCGTCGACTCCATGGCCCGGCAGATGAAGGCGGAGCGCGAGAAGCGCGCCATCGTGCTCGAGGCCGAAGGCGCGCGGCAGGCGCAGATCCTGCGCGCCGAAGGCCTCAAGGCCGCCCAGATCCACGAAGCCGAGGGCCGGCGCGAAGCCGCCTTCCGCGACGCGGAGGCGCGCGAACGCACCGCCGAGGCGGAGGCCAAGGCGACCGACATGATGAGCGAGGCCATCGCCCGCGGCGATCTTTCGGCCGTGAATTATTTCATCGCCGAGAAATACGTCGCCGCGCTGGGCAAGCTCGCTTCCGCTCCCAACCAAAAGGTGCTGATGATGCCCGTAGAGGCCGCGTCGCTCGTGGGCACGATCGGCGGCATCGCGGAGATCGCCAAGGCGGCCCTGTCCTCGGACACCGAGCGCAAGGCCCGCGGTGCGGTGCCCGATGCGGGCAAGAGAGGTTGATCGTGGGAAACATCGCCGCAGGCTGGCTCTGGGTCGCGGGCGGCCTCGTCCTGATGCTGCTCGAACTCTTCGCGCCGGGCGCCTTCATGCTCTGGCTCGGCCTCGCCGCCATCGCCACCGGGCTCCTCTCCTTCCTGCTCGTGATGGGCTTCGAGACGCAGATCCTCGTGTTCTCGGTTCTCGCGCTCGTTTCGGTCGTCGCGGGTCGCGCCGTCTATCGGCGCGCGGCCCGCAATGCGCCGGGCGATCCCGGTCTGAACGCGGGCTCCGCCACGCTGATCGGCCGGGCCTTCGTCCTCGACGAGCCGATCACGGCCGGCCACGGCCGCATCCGCGTCGACGACACCGTCTGGCGGGTCGAGGCCGACGTCGAACTGCCGGCGGGCACCAAGGTGCGGGTCTACGAGGTCGAAGGTTCGCTGCTCAGGGTCGTCGCGGCCTGATCGTCGCTCAAGCCGCTCCGGCGCGCAGCAGATCGAGCACATGGACGAGGCCCATGGGCCGCCCTGCCTCCGCCACGATGAGCGCGCCGATCTGGCGCGTCTCCACGATCTCCAGCGCTTCGGCGACCAGCGTGGTCGGCGGCACGGTGCGCGGGTCGGGCGTCATCACGCTCTCGACGGAGCGGCCGACGAGGTCCGGGCCCATATGGCGGCGCAGGTCGCCGTCGGTCACGATGCCGGCGAGCCGCCCGTCCGCTTCGGTCACGAGCAGGCAGCCGAAGCCCTTGCCGCTCATCACCACCAGCGCGTCCGACATCTTCATGCCGCGCGGCACGAGCGGCAGGCGATCGCCGGAATGCATGATCGCGCCGACCTGCTTCAGCCGCGCCCCGAGCTTGCCGCCGGGGTGGTAGACGCGGAAATCGCCCGCGGTGAAGCCGCGGCCTTCGAGCAGGGCGACCGCCAGAGCGTCGCCCAGCACCATCTGCATGGTCGTCGAAGTGGTCGGGGCGAGCCCGTTGGGGCAGGCTTCCGCCGCTTTCGGCAGCACGAGGGCGATGTCGGCCTCGCGGCCGAGCGCGCTGTCCGCATTGGAGGTGACGCCGACGAGCGTCACCCTGAAGCGCTTCGCATGGGCGACGACGTCGGCCAGTTCGCTCGTCTCGCCCGACCATGACAGCGCGAGCACCACGTCCTGCGGCATGATCATGCCGAGATCGCCGTGGCTCGCTTCGCCCGGATGAACGAAATGCGCGGGCGTTCCCGTGGAGGCGAGGGTGGCGGCGATCTTCCGCCCCACATGGCCGGACTTGCCCATGCCCGTCACGATCACGCGCCCGTCGGAGGCCGCGATCGCGGCCACCGCGGCGGCGAAGCCCTCTCCGAGCCCGTTCGCCAAGGCGTCGGCCAAGGCCGCGAGTCCCGAACGCTCCGCGTCGAGCGTGCGCGCGGCCGAGGCGAGGGCGGCGTCGGACGAGACCATATCCGCTCCCGAGGTCACTTCGCGGCGAGCCGGGCGATCTCCGCCTTCAGAGCGGGCGCGAGATCCTCGCGCTCCAGACCGAGCGCGAGATTGGCGAGCAGGAAGCCGATCTTCATGCCGCAGTCGTAGATCGTGCCGTCGAACACATGCGCGTAGAAGTTCTGCGACTTGGCGAGCGTGATCATGGCGTCGGTCAGCTGGATCTCGCCGCCCGCGCCGCGCTCCTGCGTCTCCAGGATCTTGAAGATCTCCGGCCCGAGAATGTAGCGGCCCGAAATCGCGAGATTGGAGGGCGAGGTTCCCTTTTTCGGCTTCTCGACCATGGAGGTGATCGCAAGCGCGCCGTCCTTCTTCTCGACGCCGCAGATGCCGTATTGATGCGTTTCCTCGTCCGGCACCTCATAGACCGCGACGAGATTGCCACCGTGGCGCTCATGGGCGTCGATCATGCCCTTCAGGCAAGGCGTCCTGCCGTGATGCAGCATGTCGGGCAGCAGCAGCGCGAAGGGCTCGTCGCCGACGATCTCGCGCGCGCACCAGACGGCGTGGCCGAGACCCAGCGGCGCCTGCTGGCGCGTGAAGCTCGTTTCGCCCGCGCCCGGAAGATCGCGCGCCAGCGCCTCGCGCTCCTTCACCTTGCCGCGCTCTTCGAGCGTGCGGTCGAGTTCGTATTGGATGTCGAAATGATCTTCGATCACCGCCTTGTTGCGGCCGGTGACGAAGATGAAATGCTCGATGCCCGCTGCACGCGCCTCGTCGACGACATGCTGGATCACGGGGCGGTCGACGACGGTCAGCATCTCCTTCGGCACGGCCTTGGTGGCCGGGAGG
>CAYNUN010000101.1:713-7155 GCA_964400345.1 uncultured Methylobacteriaceae bacterium | reverse complement strand
CTGAACGTGACCGCCCGTCCCGAGGTGCTGGCCGAACGCATCGCCCGGCGCGGCCGCGAAACGGCGGCGGAGATCGAGGCGCGGCTTCGGCGCGAAGCGCCGATCGCCGTCACGACGGCGCGACTGATCGACATCAGGAACGAATCGACGCTGGAGGAGGCCGCGGCCGCCTTCGTGGCCGCGCTCCGTTCGGTCTGACGGGTCAGGCGAGGTCGGCATCGCCGAAGATCCGGAACGGACCGTCGCGCCGCTCCTGCTTGAAGACGCAGAGACGGTCGACGACGACGGGCTCGTGAGCGACCCGCTCCGCATGCAGGCGCACGAGGCCCTCGCGCACGACGTCCCGGACATCGGCATGCAACGGACCCGTCAGGGTCATGTGGAAGCGGAAATCCTCGCCGACATAGGGATATCCCCAGCGGTCGAGCTGCACGATCTGGCGCGGGGTCAGCGGGCTTTTGAGCCGCCTCTCGCGATCGGCGACCGACATCGGCGCTCGGAAGGGCTCGAAGGCCCGAACCACGAAAAAGGCGAGTGCGTCGAGCGACGCCGTGTCGCCCGCGGGAACGAGGGCCGTGAAGGATCCGATCGTCGCGACGACCAAGCCCCCGAGCGGAACCCGCGCAAGACCCGTCGCCGCATTGCGGAGCATCGCGAGGAGTTCGTCCTCGCTTCGTCCTTCCGTCAGGACGAAGGGCGCCTTCAGCGTGGCGTGGAACCCGTAGCGGCGCGGCTCCCGCGTCAGGTCGAGCCACTCTTCGGCGGAAAAACCGTCCGGGACGAGCATCCGCGGGCGGGAGCCGTCGGCCGCGTCATAGCCGATCGTCTCGGAGCCGAAACGCCAGAGCGCGCTTGCGGGGCGCGGGGCGTAGTAGATCGCGTAGCGTGGCGCGTCGGTCACGGCGGACTCAAAAGGCACGGCGACCGTTCGACCACAACTCTCGGACGATGGGCGTGTCGCCCTGGATGCGGAAGCGCATCACGTCCGCGCGCAGTCCCGGCCTCAGACGCCCGCGATCGGCGAGGCCGACCATGTCGGCGACCCGCCACGTCACCATGGCCGTCGCCTCGTGCAGAGCGAGGCCGTGTCTCGCGTTCAACGCCACGACCGCCTGCATGAGGCTCGCGGGAACGTAGTCGGAGGACAGACCGTCGAGGAGGCCCTGCTCCGCAAGCTGCGCCGCCGACACGCCGCCCGAATGCGACCCGCCCCGCACCACGTTCGGCGCTCCCGCGATGGTCGCGAGGCCCTTCGCCTTCGCCGCGGCGGCGGCCTCGACCGTGGTGGGGAACTC
Source organism: uncultured Methylobacteriaceae bacterium (assembly GCA_964400345.1). GTDB lineage: Bacteria > Pseudomonadota > Alphaproteobacteria > Rhizobiales > Beijerinckiaceae > JAIXZO01. The sequence goes on along the minus strand of CAYNUN010000101.1, from coordinate 5,860 downwards.
CGAGATCGCCGCGCCCGAGGCGACGCCCATGTCGACGTCCTCGGGGGTCGTGTCGTCATGCGTGGCGATCGGAATGCCGCGCGACCGGAACATCTCGACGACGGGCCCCCAATGACGCCGCACATTGGGCGGTCCGCGTTCCATCCGCTCGACGACGTCCCGCTCGTGCTCGTCGAGCGTCTTCTCCCCGGAGCCGATATTGTAGGTCTTGAGATGTTCGAGATTCCGCCACTGTCTCTGGCCGGGCGTGTGATCCATCAGGGAGACGAGACGGAGCAGGGGATGATCCTTGTAGGGTTCCAGCTCCTCGAGCAGTTCGTCGGCCGACAATTCGCAACGGATATGGATCTTGTGATCGATCCGGAAGGCGTCGCAGCGGGTGCCTTCGGTGAGCGCGGAGATGATCTCCGGAAAGATGCGCCGCCGAAAATCCTTGGCGAAGGAGGTCGATCCCGCGCAGATCGAATCGTAGACCGTCGTGACGCCGGAAGCCGCCATCTGGGCATCATGCGCGACCGCAGCCGCCAGCGCGTTCGGCCAGAACACGCCGGGGCGGGGCACGAAATGCTTTTCCATATTGTCGGTATGCATCTCGACGATGCCCGGAGCGACATGGTCGCCGCCGACATCCGTCGCGCCGGGCAGCGAAGAGCGGCCCTGATCGACCGCACGGATGCCCTCGGGACCGAAGACGATCGTGCCTTCGACGATCTCGTCTTCGAGGATGAGCTTGGCGTTGGTGAGGATGGTCTCGGTCATGGTCATGCCGCCGCCTTGAAGGCCGTGAGATCGAGCCGCCGGGTCGCGACGCGGTCGCGGACGGCTTCGTCATGGAAGATGCCGACGACGGCCGCGCCGTTCGCACGGGCATCGGCGACGAGATCGACGACCACGTCGCGATTGCCGGCATCGAGCGAGGCGGTCGGTTCGTCGAGAAGCATGATCGGCGTCGGGTCGACGAAGCTGCGCGCGATGTTCACGCGCTGCTGCTCGCCGCCCGAAAAGGTCGCGGGCGGCAGGGACCAGAGCCGTTCGGGAAGGTTGAGCCGCGCCAGCATGTCCTGAGCGCGCTTCTTCGCCTCCGCGTCGGGGACGCCGCGGCCGAGCATCGGATCGCGCACGATGTCGAGCGCCGAGACGCGCGGGATCACCCGGAGGAACTGGGACACGTAGCCGAGCGTCCGCCGGCGCACTTCGAGCACGAGGCGCGGATCGGCGGTCACGATGTCGACCATGCGTCCGTCATGCAGCACCTGAACGCTTCCGGTGCTCGGCCGGTAATTGCCGTAGAGGATGCGCAGCAGCGTCGACTTGCCCGTGCCCGAGGGGCCGGCGAGAACCACCGCTTCGCCCGCATGGACGGAGAGGCCGACATCGGCCAGCACGGGCAGCACCGTGCCGCCCTGATTGTGCAGCACGAAGGCCTTGGAGAGATGTTCGGCGCGGAGCATGAGGGTCATCACACGGGCCTTTCAGCAGGATCGGATGACGGAGACATGACGGTCAGGCGGAAAGCACGGCCGAGGCGAGAAGCTGGGTATAGGCGTGGTGCGGATCGTCCAACACCTGATCGGTCAGGCCCTCCTCCACCACCCGCCCGTCCTTCATCACCATCAGCCGGTCGGTCAGGAGCCGGGCGACCGCGAGGTCGTGCGTGACGATGACCGCCGCGATGCCGAGATCGCGGACCAGCACGCGCAGGAGATCGAGAAGCTTCGCCTGCACCGACACGTCGAGGCCGCCCGTCGGCTCGTCCATGAAGACGAGGCGGGGTTCGGAGACGAGGATGCGGGCGATCTGCAGGCGCTGCTGCATGCCGCCGGAAAAGCGCTTCGGCATGTCGTCGAGCCGGTCGCGGGCGATCTCGACGCGCGAGAGCCACTCCGCCGCCGTCTCGCGGATGCGCCCGTAATGTCGGTCGCCGCGATCCATCAGCCGCTCGCCGACATTGCCGCCCGCGGACACGCTCATGCGCAGCCCGTCGCGCGGGTTCTGGTGGACGATGCCCCAAGCCGTGCGCATCAGCGCGCGCCGCGTCGGTTCGGGGATCGAGAAGACATCGACGAGATCGTCTTCGAGGCGGAAGCGGACCTTGCCGGATGTCGGTTCGTCGAGACCCGAAAGGCAGCGCAGAAGCGTCGACTTGCCGGACCCCGACTCGCCGACGATGCCGAGGACTTCGCCGGGCCAGAGCCGGAAGGAGACGTCGGCGCAGCCGATGCGGTCGCCGTACATCTTCGTGACGTTCTCGACCGTGAGCAGCGGCTCGAGCGGGACGGGAAACGGGACGGGCGCGGTCATGCGCTTTCTCCGGCATTCGCGGACGGGACGTAGTGGAGGGCGGCGGCGGTCGCGAGCTGCGGGCCCGCATGACCCTTCGCGCGCCGGCCCTCGCAGAAGTCCGTGTCGGAGCAGACGAACATGCGGCCGCCCCGGTCGTCGGTGATCACCTCGTCGAGATAGCTGCCGGTCGCGGCGCAGAGCGCGCAGGGCTCGGACCATGTCTGGACGGTGAAGGGGTGATCCTCGAAATCGAGGCTCCGCACCTTGGTGAAGGGCGGGATCGCGTAGATCCGCTTTTCGCGCCCCGCTCCGAAAAGCTGCAGGGCGGGCATGCCGTCCATCTTCGGATTGTCGAATTTCGGGATCGGCGTCGGCGAGGTCACGTATCGGCCGTTGACGAGAACCGGATAGGAATAGGTCGACGCCACATGGCCGAAACGGGCGATGTCCTCATAGAGGCGCACATGCATGGAGCCGTATTCGGCCCAGGCATGCATCTTTCGGGTCTCCGCCTCGGAGGGCTCCAGTTTCCGCAGCGGTTCGGGCTGAGGCACCTGATAGACGAGGATCTGCCCGCCCGAGAGCGGCGTCTCCGGGATGCGGTGACGCGTCTGGACGATCGTCGCCGCCGGGGTCGATTCCGTCGTGGCCACGCCCGCCGTCCGGCGGAAGAAGCGGCGGATCGCGACGGCGTTGGTCGTGTCGTCCGCGCCCTGATCGATGACCTTGAGCACGTCCGAAGGGCCGACCAGCGCGGCGGTGATCTGGATGCCGCCGGTGCCCCAGCCCCGGGCGAGCGGCATTTCGCGCGAGCCGAACGGCACCTGATAGCCCGGGATCGCGACGGCCTTCAGCAGCGCGCGGCGGATCATCCGCTTCGTCTGCTCGTCGAGATAGCCGTAATTGTAGTCGGGGTCGGCCGCGACGGCCGGGGTGACGAGGGCGTTCATTCGGCGGCCTCCCGGTTCGCGGCGGCGCGCTCGTCCTGCTCGCGGCGGATCTTGCGGACGAGCTCGAGCTCACCCTGGAAGTCGACGTAATGCGGCAGCTTGAGATGCTCGACGAAGCCCGCCGCCTCTACGTTGTCGGCGTGGTAGAGCACGAATTCCTCCTGCTGGGCGGGGTAGTCGGCGCTCTCGCCGAACTGCCGGGCCTTCAAGGCTCGGTCGACGATCGCCATCGACATCGCCTTGCGCTCGCAATGGCCGAAGACGAGGCCGTAGCCGCGCGTGAACTGCGGCGGCACGTCCTTCGCCCCTTGGAACTGGTTGACCATCTGGCATTCGGTCAGGGTGATCTCGCCGAGATCGACCGCAAAGCCGAGTTCCGGCACGTCGAACTCCAGCGAAACCTCGCCCATGCGGATCTCGCCCGCAAAAGGGTGGTTGCCGCCGAATCCGCGCTGGACCGAATAGGCGAGACCGAGCAGGAAACCCTCGTCGCCCCGTGCCAGCGTCTGCAGACGGACGTCGCGATCGGCGGGAAACTCGACCGGGTCGCGCGTCAGATCGAAGGGCCGCGGATCGCCTTCGGGCGGCGTCTCCGGCTCCATCAGCCCTTCCGCGCCGAGAATGTCGGGAACGCGCGGCATGGTCCTGTCGAGCGGTGCGGGCGCTTCGGGCGCGGGCTTCGCCTCTCCGCCTTCGGCGGCCAGCGTGAAGTCGAAGAGTCGATGCGTGTAGTCGTAGGTCGGCCCCAGCACCTGCCCGCCGGGAAGATCCTTGTAGGTCGCGGAAATCCGCCGGCGGATCGCCATGGCCGCGGTGTCCACGGGCACCGACGAGCCGAAGCGCGGCAACGTCGTGCGATAGGCGCGCATTAGAAAGGCCGCCTCGATGGCGTCGCCTCGGCTCTGCTTCAGCGCGAGCGCGGCGAGGTCCTCGTCGTAGAGCGAGCCTTCGTTCATCACGCGCGCCGCGGCGAGCGCCATCTGCTCGCGGATCTGCGCGACCGACAGTTCCGGCACGGCCGGATCGCCGCGCCGCTCTTCGGCGACGAGATCATGCGTGGCGAGAATGGCGGCCTCGCCGCCCTTGACCGCGACATACATCAGCGGGTCCCTCCGAAGGCGATGCGCGTCGAGCGGGGCAGCGCGAAGAAACGGTCGCCCGCGACGAAGATCAGGTCGACGCCGAGCGGAAAGCGCTCCGCATTCGCGGCGACCTCGTCATGGAAGCCTGCGCGCAATCCCGCAGGGGCGACGGCGGCGCTCGTCTCGATGCCGGGGCCGCTCAGCGTCATGGCCGGACCGCCTTCGAGCGCGTCGCAGAGAAGGATCACGGTCGCGGAACGGTCCGGATAGCGGTCCTCGCCGGGATGGAAGGCGGCGAGCGCCGCATCATCGCGCGCGTCGACCAGCGCGAAGGCCGCCTCGCGGTCGTCCTTCGCGATCCGGGCGCCCGTGTGAAAGGCGATCCAATGCGCGGCGGGGCCGCCCGCCATGCGGGCGGGCAGCCGCACCGGCGTCTCGTAGTCGGCGAGAGCGAGCAGCAGCGCGGCCGCCGATTCGGGAAGCTCCTCGGGACGGTCGGGGACGCGCCCCGCTACGGAGGCGATCGTCCCCGGCCGCGCCGTGGCGTCGAGGACGGAACGGAAGACCGACTGCGAATCGAGGACGAGGTCGGCGAAGCCTGGCGAGACCGCGGCGTGCGAAGCGGACATCAGCCCTCTCCCCTGACGAGCGTGAAGAATTCGACCTTGGTGGCGGCGGCCTTGCGCGATGCCCGGTCCCGCGCCTCGTGCAGCGCGGTTTCGAGCGGCCTCAGGAGCGAGGTTTCCAGTGCAGCGCGACGGGTTTCGTCCTGCATCAGCGCGTCGATGACGGCGGCGAGCCGCGCCTTCCGCTTGTCGCGGCCGAGCGCATA
>CAYNUN010000101.1:0-703 GCA_964400345.1 uncultured Methylobacteriaceae bacterium | reverse complement strand
GATTCTCGCCGACCCTCACCACGCAGCGGGTCACGGTGGCCTCGCCCAGATTGAAACGCCGCCCTGCGCCGCCCGCACGGCCTTCGATCATCACCGTTCCGGTCTCCTCCGCCTTGAGCACGGCGTGGTCGGGCCGTCCCGCCTCGGAGAAGGCCCGTTCGAGCGCCGCCGTCTCGGCCCTTGCGAGCAAAGCGAGCCGCCGCTTGCGCGCGGCGTTCGGATCGGAAGCATCGTTTCGGGACATCGGTTTTTCCCTTGCTGCGACGGCTGCGGGACGATAGGTCTATACCTATAGATCCACATCTTGCCGGAAGTTACGCAAAAAAGGTCTAGACGTTATGAATGACGCTTCGATGACGGACGATCCGGCAATTTCTGCGGGAGGCGAACGGGCCGCGCCCGTCTGGAAGCGCATCGCGGATGACCTCGCCGCCGCGATCGGCCGCGGCGAGCCGCAAAAGGGAGGTGCGCTGCCGAGCGCGACGGAACTGGCGGGGCGTTACGGCGTGCACCGCCACACGGTGCGGCAGGCGTTCCGCCATCTTCAGTCTCTGGGTCTCGTGGTCGTGAAACAGGGCAGCGGCACCTTCGTGACCGATGGACCTCTCCCGTATCGACTCGGGCGGAAGGTGAGCTTCCGCGAGAATGTCGGCGCCGCGGGGCTCACGGGTTCGGCCGTGATCGCGGACGCCACGATCAAGCC
>CAYNUN010000100.1:0-7159 GCA_964400345.1 uncultured Methylobacteriaceae bacterium | reverse complement strand
AATTCCGGCCGTCATTACATTTTAAGATCAAGTATTTATTCAATGAATTCTGACGGCCCGATCGTTCAGTTAGGCGTCGGCGGCGAGTGACGGCCGGGTCCGAGGATCGTCGGAGACGAAAAATTCGTCGAGAGATCAATATAATAACGGTTATAGGCTCAAAACTACGTTCAATTCACAGTTTTTATATGCGTATAATGGGCCTATGCATTCGTGAGATTACGAGAATGATCCCGCGGACCTTCAGGCTCGCGGTTTCAGAGCGATGCAAGACGTTTTCGGAGGCGAACCGGTCGCCGGCCGTCCGGCAGGCGCCGGCATGCGCTTCACTCGCCTCTTGCGTGGCGGACGTAGCGGACCACGGTCTCGCCGACCTGCCGGCGTCGCTCGGCGAGGCTCTCGGGCGACTGCATGTCGACCTTGAAGATCTTCGAGAAGGTAGCGCGGTTCGCGACGTTGAAGAAGCTCAGCGCGCTGATCGTCATGTGAAGATCGATCACGTCCAAACCCTCCCGGAACACGCCCTCCGCCACCCCGCGCCGGTAGACCGACCGCAGCACGTCGATCACCGATACGTTCAGGCTCTGGATCCGCCGCGACCGGTCGAGATGGACCGCGTTGTGGATGTTCTCGACCATCACCAACCGAACGAAGTCCGGATGCGCGTTCTGATAGTCGAAGGTGAATTCCGCGAGACGCCGCAGCGCGTCGACGGGCGGCAGGTCGCCCAGATCGAGGTCGCGCTCGATCCGCCGGATGTCCGCATAGGCCTCTTCGAGGACCGCGACGAACAGGCCCTCCTTGTCGCGGAAATAATAATAGATCATGCGCTTGCTGGTCGCGGTCTTCGCCGCGATCTCGTCGACCCGCGCGCCGCTGTATCCCTTGGCCGCGAATTCCCGCGTCGCGACCTCGAGAATGTTGCGCCTGACCCTCTCGGGATCCTGAGTACGCGCGGCGGCGGGCGCGGCGGAGGCCTCGTCCGCGGCCTCGCCGTCCGTCCGCATGTCGTCCCGGTCCGCCAAACCCGTTCCCCGCGCTGCCCGCACCCGGCGCAGTCTGCACGATCGCGACCGATTTTTGTACCCGCCCCGCTCCGGCTCGACGTTGACTATACGTACCGGTTCGTACACTTCTGCAGCGAAGGATCCCGTCATGAGGATCAGGGGACGTCTCCGGGTCGACCGGGGCTTGCTGGGGGGCGCGTCGCAGCACGGCGTCGCGGGAGATCGGTCTTGCATCCGGCTGCGAAAACGCGCGTCGAAAAAGAGGACGTGGTCCGTCCCGGCTCGACCCTGCTGACGGGACTCGTCGGCGCACAGATCGCCGCATCGCGCCAACCCGTCATCCATATGAGCGAGGCTCGGGCGCAGGGGCTCGTCGGCATCTACAGGCTGATCGACGTCGACGCCGCCGGCGGGCCTGAGGCGCTGCCCCGGATCCTCGATTTCTGCCGGGCGCTCGGCTTCGCGGGCGTCAACGTCACCTTCCCCTGCAAACAGACCGTCATCCCGCATCTCGACGCGCTGTCGGAGCATGCCGCGGCGCTCGGTGCGGTGAATACCGTGGTCTTCGAGGAAGGCCGCAGCATCGGCCACAACACCGACTGGTCCGGCTATGCCGAAGCTTTCCGGGCCGAAATGCGCGATGCGAAGCTCGACCGCGTGGTCCTGTTCGGCGCGGGCGGCGCGGGCGCGGCGGTGGCCTATGCCCTGCTGATGCTCGGCGTGAAGCGGCTCGACCTGGTCGACGTCGATCCGGCGCGCGCCGCCGAGCCCGTCCGCCGCTTCGCCGACCGCTTCGGAGCGGAACGGATCGGGGTCGCCGGCGACGCCGCCGCGGCGGTCGCCGAGGCCGACGGGATCGTGAACTGCACGCCCGTGGGCATGGCGAAGTTCCCGGGCATGCCGTTCCCGGCGGCGCTGCTGTCGGCGTCGCATTGGGTCAGCGAGATCATCTATTTCCCGCTCGAGACCGAACTCCTGAAGCGCGCCCGCGCGCTGGGGTGCCGGACGATCGACGGCAGCGGCATGAACGTGCATCAGGCCGCCGAAGCCTTCCGGCTCTTCTCCGGGCGGACGGCCGATCCGGCGCGGCTCCGCCGCTTCTTCGACGCGGCCGGGAGGGCGGCATGAACCGCGCGATCGATCTCTACATGACGCTGCTCAAGGCCCTGACGGGGCTGCTCCTCGCGGGCATGGTCGTGCTGGTCTTCGGCAATGTCGTGATGCGCTACGTCTTCGACTCCGGAATCAGCGTCTCGGACGAACTGGCGCGCTGGTTCTTCGTCTGGATGGTCTTTTCGGGCGCGGTGGTCGGCGTCCGCGAACACCGCCATCTCGGCCTCGACACCGTGGTGCGGATGCTGTCGCCCGCGGGCCGCAAGGCCTGCTTCCTTCTCTCCCACGGCCTGATGCTCTTCGCCTCCGCGCTGCTGGTGAAGGGCAGCTGGACCCAGACCCTCATCAATTGGAACGTTTCCGCTCCGGCGACGGGCCTGTCGGTCGGCCTCTTCTACGGGACGGGCATCGTCTTCGGCGTCTCCAGCATCGTGATCTTCGCCCGGGAGCTGTTCCTGTTCCTCACCGGCCGCCTCTCCGCCGACGTTCTGATCGGCGCCCATGAGCGCGAAGAGAGCTGAGGGGCCGGCCGCATGACCATTCTCGTCTTCGTCCTCTCGCTGATCGGCGCCATGGCGCTCGGCATGCCGATCGCCTTCGCCCTCATCGTCTGCGGCGTCGCGCTGATGTGGCAGGTCGGGCTGTTCGACAGCCAGATCATCGCGCAGAACGTCATCAACGGGGCGGACTCCTTCCCGCTGATGGCGGTGCCGTTCTTCATCCTCGCCGGCGAGATCATGAATGCGGGCGGCCTCGCCAAGCGCATCGTGAACGTGGCGATCGCCTTCGTCGGTCATCTGCGCGGCGGGCTGGGCTATGTCGCGATCCTCGCCTCCTGCCTGCTGGCCTCGCTGTCGGGATCGGCCGTGGCGGATGCCGCGGCCCTTGCGGCGCTTCTCGTGCCGATGATGGTCGCGGCGGGGCACGACAAGGCCCGCTCGGCGGGCCTCGTGGCGGCGGGCGGCATCATCGCGCCCGTCATCCCGCCCTCGATCGGCTTCGTCATCTTCGGCGTGGCGGGCGGGGTTTCGATTTCGAAACTGTTCCTCGCCGGGATCTTTCCGGGCCTGATGCTCGGCGCGGCGCTTGCGTTCGCATGGTGGTGGACCTGCCGCGACGACGGCGCGCGCCCCTTCCCGCGGACGAGCTTGGCCGAACGGCTCAAGACGATCCGGGACGGTTTCTGGGCGCTGCTTCTGCCCTTCATCATCATTTTCGGCCTGCGCTTCGGCATTTTCACGCCGACCGAGGCGGCGGTCGTGGTGGCGGTCTATGCGCTCTTCGTCTCGATGGTCGTCTATCGCGAATTGAAGCTCCGCGACCTTCCGCGGCTGTTCATCCGCTCCGCGCTCACGACGTCGGTGGTGATGTTCCTCGTCGCCGCGGCGCTGGTGGTCTCCTGGCTGCTGACGATCGCGGAGATCACGCATCAGATCGTCGACCTCGTCCGGCCGCTGATGGAGCACAAGACGCTGCTGATGCTCGCGATCATGGCGATCGTGGTCATCGTCGGCACCGCGCTCGACATGACGCCGACCATCCTCATCCTCACGCCCGTCTTGATGCCCATCATCAAGGCGGCGGGGATCGATCCCGTCTATTTCGGCGTGCTCTTCATCATCAACAACGCCATCGGCCTCATCACGCCTCCCGTCGGCACCGTGCTGAACGTGGTCTGCGGCGTGGCGAGAGTGTCGATGGAGGACATCATCAAGGGCGTCTGGCCCTTCATGCTGGCCCAACTCGCGGTGCTTCTGCTGCTCATCCTCTTCCCCGCGCTGGTGATGGTGCCGGCGCGCTGGTTCTACTGATCCCCGAAGCGACCCCGGCCGCAAACCGGGGCGACCAAGAAAACCGGAGAAAACGACCATGAAGACCTTCAAGACCCTCCTCGCGGCGGCCGTGATGGCCGGCACGGCGCTCGCCTCGGGCGCCGCGCTCGCGCAGGACAAGACGCTGCGCTTCGCCTTCCAGAACGTGGCGGAGCATCCGCAGGGCCGCGGCGCCGCGAAATTCGCGGAAATCGTCAAGGCGAAGAGCGGCGGCAAGATCGACGTGCGCCTCTTCCCGGGCGGCCAGCTCGGCGGCGACCTGCCGACCGTCTCCGCGCTGCAGGGCGGCACGATCGACATCACCGTGCTCAATTCCGGTCTGCTCGTCGGCATCGACAAGCAGTTCGCCGTGCTCGACCTGCCCTTCCTGTTCAACGCGCCGGAAGAGGCCGACAAGATCGTCGACGGGCCGATCGGCACCAAGCTGCACAAGGGCATCGAGGACAAGGGCCTCGTCGGTCTCGCCTATTGGGAGCTCGGTTTCCGGAACGTGACGAACAGCCGGCGGCCGATCACCAAGCTCGAAGACTTCAAGGGCCTGAAGATCCGCGTGCTGCAGTCCCCGCTCTTCCTCGACCTGTTCAACACGCTGGGCGCGAACGCCGTGCCGATGCCCTTCCCCGAACTCTATGCGGCGCTCGAACAGCGCGTCGTCGACGGGCAGGAGAATCCCTATCCGACCATTCTCGGCGCCAAGCTGAACGAAGTGCAGAAATTCGTTTCGGCCACCCGGCACATCTACAATGTCCAGTCCGTGCTGATCAGCAAGAAGACGTGGGACTCGCTCTCGGCGGACGAGCGCCGGATCATCCAGGAAGCGGCGGCGGAAGCCCGCGAGTTCCAGCGCAAGGCCTCGCGCGACGCGATGGACGGCGCGCTCGAGAACCTCAAGAAGGGCGGCATGACGGCCAACGACGTCGCGCCCGCCGAAATGGCGCGCATCCGCGAAGCCGTGAAGCCCGTCGTCGAGAAGTTCGCCAAGGACTCGGGCGAAGCCCTCTACGGCGAGATCCAGGCCGAGCTGGCCAAGCTCCGCAAGTGACGAAAGCGGGACGCCGGGTTCAGCCCGGCGTCCCTTCTTCTCCGTCTCGATCGCCCGGTTTTCAGAAGCGCTCGTCGAAGGCGTAGCCCGCGCCGCGGACGGTCCGGATCGGGTCGCGCTCGTCCGCCGCGTTCAGCGCCTTGCGCAGACGGCCGACATGCACGTCGACGGTCCGCTCGTCGACCTCGGCGTCGGAAGACCAGACCGCATCGAGCAGGCCCGCCCGCGTGAGCACGCGGCCGGGGCGTTCCATCAGGCATTCGAGCAGACGATATTCGGTCGGTCCGAGGTGGATCTCGCGGTCGCCCCGCCGGACCCGATGCGTCTCCCGATCGAGCTCGATCTCCCCGGCCGCGAGCCGCGAAGCCACCCGGTTGGGCGAGGCGCGGCGCAGAAGCGCGCCCACGCGCGCCACGACCTCGGGCACGGAAAAGGGTTTCACGACATAGTCGTCGGCCCCGCCTGCGAGGCCGCGCACGCGTTCGCTCTCCTCGCCGCGCGCGGTCAGAAGGATCACGGGCAGCGCCCGCGTCTCCTCGCGCCGGCGCAGCCGCCGGCAGAGTTCGATGCCGGAAAGACCCGGCAGCATCCAATCGAGCAGCACGAGATCGGGCGGGCTTTCCAGAAGCCGGAGCTCGGCCTCGTCGCCCCGGCCGACCGATTCCACCGCATAGCCTTCCGCTTCGAGATTGTAGCGCAGGAGCAGGACGATCGCTTCCTCGTCTTCGACGATCAGAATGCGGAGCTTCCGGCTCATCGGCGGGGCGCTCAGCGCTTGACGTCCCGCACGGGGGCATAGGCTCCCGAGTCCCGCGGCCTTTCGCTGGTCAGCGTCTCGCCCGTGACGAGATAATGGATCGTCTCGGCGATGTTGGTGGCGTGGTCGCCGACGCGCTCGATGTTCTTCGCGCAGAAGAGGAGATGCGCGCAGAAGCCGATATTGCGCGGGTCCTCCATCATATAGGTCAGAAGCTCGCGGAACAGCGACGAGTGCAGCTGGTCGATCTCGTCGTCATGCTCCCAGACGTCGACCGCGGCGGGGACGTCGCGTTGCGCATAAGCGTCGATCACGCGCCGGAGCCTGTCCTGCGCCAGCTCGCTCATATGCGACACGCCGCCCACGATGGTGGCGGGCGGAAAACGCCCTTCGATCGCCACCACGCGCTTGGCCACGTTCTTGGCGAGGTCGCCGATCCGCTCGAGATCCGAGGCGATGCGCAACGAGGAGATCACGGCGCGCAGATCGACCGCCATCGGCTGACGCCGCGCGATCACGAGGATCGCCTTGTCCTCGATCTCGCGCTCCAGAGCGTCGAGCTTCGGGTCGGACGCGATCACGATCTGCGCGAGATCCGTATCGCCCTTCTCGAGCGCCCTCGTGGCCTGGGCGAGCATGGTTTCGGCGATCCCGCCCATCTCCGCGATCCGGCGGCCGAGATCGGTGAGTTCCTGATCGAAGGATTTGACGATGTGGTCGGCCATGGTCCGGTTTCCTTCTCCGATCGTCAGCCGAAACGGCCGGTGATGTAGTCCTGCGTCCGGCGGTCCGTCGGCGTCGTGAAGATCTTCGACGTGTCGCCGAATTCGATCAGTTCGCCGAGATACATGAAGGCCGTATATTCGGAAACGCGCGCCGCCTGCTGCATGTTGTGCGTCACGATCGCGATCGTGTAGTCGTTCTTCAATTCGTCGATCAGCTCTTCGATCTTGGCCGTCGAGATCGGATCCAAGGCCGAGCAGGGCTCGTCGAACAGGATCACCTCCGGCCGGATCGCCACCGTGCGCGCGATGCAGAGCCGCTGCTGCTGACCGCCCGACAGGCTGAGGCCCGAGGCGTCGAGCTTGTCCTTCACCTCGTTCCAGAGCGCCGCGCCGCGCAGGGCCTCCTCGACGCGCCCGTCCATCTCGCTCTTCGACATGTCTTCGTAGAGCCGCATGCCGAAGGCGACGTTGTCGTAGATCGACATCGGGAAGGGGGTGGGCTTCTGGAAGACCATGCCGATCTTGGCCCGCAACAGGTTCAGATCCTGACCCGGATCGAGGATGTTCTCGCCGTCGAGCAGTACCTCGCCCTCGGCGCGCTGCTTGGGATAGAGATCATACATGCGGTTGAGCACGCGCAGCAGGGTCGACTTGCCGCAGCCCGACGGGCCGATGAAGGCCGT
>CAYNUN010000099.1:0-7175 GCA_964400345.1 uncultured Methylobacteriaceae bacterium | reverse complement strand
AGAGTGACAGATGCAACTTGAACATGTTGATGAAGTACAGATAAAGCGTGAGTGCGCCCATCACCGAGGCCTTGCCCTTCGCGACCGCGTCGCCCGCGACGTAGTCGTACTGTTCCTTCAGGCGCTGCGTGTCCCAAGCCGTCAGGCCCGCGAAGATCAGGACGCCGATGGCGCTGATCGCGAACTGGAACAGCGAGCTCTGCAGGAACAGGTTCACGAGGCTCGCGAGGATGAGGCCGATCAGGCCCATCATCAGGAACGAGCCCATGGCCGAGAGGCTGCGCTTCGTCGTGTAGCCGTAGAGCGACAGACCGGCGAAGGCCGCGGCCGTGATCGCGAAGACCTGAACCACGCTGCCGAGCTTGTAGATCACGAAGATCGACGACAGCGAGAGGCCCATCACCGTCGCGAAGGCCCAGAAGGAGCCGAGGATCGCGGCGTAGCTCATGCGCTCGAAACGGAACGAGAGCAGGAACACGAAGGCCAGCGGCGCGAGAATGATCACCCATTTCAGCGGGCTGAGATAGAGCATCTGCCCGAGGCCGTTCAGCACGAGGCGGCTGCCGACCTGATCGGTCGCGGCCATGAACGTGCCCCACGCCACGAGGCCGGAGATGCCGAGAGCGAGGGTCATGTGGTTGTAGATGCCGAGCATGTACGACCGGAGGCCCTGGTCGTACTCGGCCGTTCCGACGCGTGCGACGCCCGAACCCCAAGGCGCAGCGGCGTTGCGATCGTAATTCGACATGGTGCGGTTTCCCTGAACCCTATGCGTGCCGACGGTTCGGCACCGAGAGAATATGAGAATCTCCTGCAGGAATTACAAGGGCCGAGATTGCGACGAAGCGTCGGCCCGCATGCGCAAACCGCTGCGAAACAACAAGAAAAACCTGTAGATACTCCCGCCCTCTCCAGAGGAGCGGGCGGGGGAGGCCGTCAAAGGCTCCGCAGATGGCGTGCGGGCTTCTGGCCGAGCACCCTCCATGTCCCGATCAACCCGAGAAGGACGGTCACCGTCACCGCACCGCCCGCCGCGAACAGGGCGGCGGGTGCGAACCAGACGAAATCCATCTTCATGAGCTGCGTCACCACGACGCGCGCCGTCAGGAAGCCCGCCGCGAGCCCGAAGGCTGCGGTGACGAGGCCGAGCAGGCCGTATTCGAGCACATAGGCGAAGACCAGCCGTCCCCGCGTCGCGCCCAGCGATTTAAGGATCACGGCGTCGTAGATCCGCGCGCGATGGCCCGCTCCGAGCGCTCCGGCGAGAACCAGCACGCCCGCCAGGATCGTGATCCCGCTCGCCCCGCGGATCGCCACCGCCAGCTTGCCCACCACGTCGTTCACCGCATCGAGCGCGTCCTTGACCCGCACCGCCGTGATGGAGGGGAACCGGCGCGCGGATTCGGAGAGGATGCGGGCTTCGTTCTCCGCCGATCCTCCCGGAACCGTCAGCGACGCCAGCGAGGTGAAGGGAGCGCCCGCGAAGGTGTTGGGCGAGAAGATCATCACGAAATTGATGCCGAGCGACTGCCATTCGACGCGACGCAGATTCGCGATGCGCGCGGTCAGCGAGCGCCCGAGCACGTTCACCGTCACCGTATCGCCGATTCCGATGCCGAGCCCGGCGGCGATTTCGGCGTCGAAGGAGACGAGCGGCGGTCCCTTGTAGTCGGCGGGCCACCATTCCCCCTCGACCACACGCGAGCCGTCGGGGACCTTCGGCGCATGCGTGATGCCGCGGTCGCCTTCGAGCACCCATGCCGCCCGTTCGGCCGCCTGCACGTCCTCCGCCCGCGTCTCGTTGATGCGCAGGATGCGCCCGCGCATCAGCGGCGTGCGCTCGACGCGCGCGCCCGGCGCCACTTCGCCGAGAAAGGTCTCGAAGGCCGCGATGTCGGCCGCCGGGATGTCGACGAAGAAGAAGGTCGGCGCGCGTTCGGGCAGCGAACGCGACAACTGGTTCCGGATATTGGCGTCGATCAGCGCGATCGTGACGAGCAGCGTCACCCCGAGTCCGAGCGAGAGGATCAGCGAGGGCGTCAGCGCGCCCGGCCGGTGGATGTTGGCGACCGCGAGCCGCAGCTCCGTCCGGCCCGCCCGCGGCAGGCGTCGCGCGATCGCGGCCACCGCCCAGGCGACGCCGCGCAGCAGAAGGAACACCGCCGCCGTGCCGACCACGGCCGAGATCGCGATCCTCCGGTCGTAGGAGAACAGCACCGCCGTCGCCGCGAGGCCCAGCACCGCCAGCACGGTCGCGACGATATAGACGGGGCGCGGCAGGCGATGCGTCTGGGCGACCTCGTCGCGGAACAGCGCGGAGACGGGCACGTCATGCGCCCGGCCGAGCGGCCAGAGCGAAAAGGCCAGCACCGCCATGAGGCCGTACAGCGCGCCGAGCGCCAGCTGGCCGGGGCGGATATGCGGCTCGATGGGCAAGGGCAGCAGCGGGGCCGCCAGCCACGCGATCAGCCAGGGCAGGGCGGACCCCAGCGCGAGGCCGATCGCGGTGCCGATCAGTCCGATCAGGCCCACTTCGGTCAGCGCCACCGCGAAGACCCGGCCCCCCGTCGCGCCGAGGCTCTTGTAGACCGCGAGCGTCTTCCGCCGCCGGTCGACATAGGCGCTCACGGCATTGGCGACGCCCACGCCGCCGACCACCAGCGCCGTCAGCCCGACGATGACGAGAAACTGCGTGAACCGTTCGAGATTGCGCACGAAGGCGGGCGCGGCATTGGTGCGCGAACGGATCCCGAAGCCCGAATCCGGCAGCGCGGCCTGCGCGGCCTGTTCGAAGCGGATGAGATCGGCGTCGCTCGCCGCGCCTTCGGGCAGGCTGATGCGGTAGGTCCAACGCACGATCGTGCCCGGCTTCAACAGGCCCGTCGCCGCGAGCGCCTCCTGCGACAGCATCATGCGCGGCCCGAAGGTGACGCCGCCCGCGAGCTTGTCCGGTTCCGAGCGCAGCGCCGCGCGCAGTTCCACCTCGATGTCGCCCAGCTTGATGCGCGTGCCGAGCGGAATGTCGAGCCGCGAAAACAGCGCCGCATCGACCGCCGCGCCGTGGACGCCGCCGCGCGGCGCAAGCACGTCGGCGGGCAGGCCCGGCGGATCGAAGACCACGGCGCCGACGGTCGGATAGGCGGCGTCGACCGCCTTGATCTCCACGAGTCCCGCCCGTCCGTTCGGGGCCAGCGTCATCGCGCGCATGGTCGCCACGCTCGTCACGCGGCCCTGCGCCTGCATGAAGGCGAGTTCGTTCGGCTCCGCCGGGCGATGGATCCGGCTCATCGAAACGTCGCCGCCGAGGATCAGCCGCCCCTGCGCGCCGAGGCCGTCCTGCAGCGCGAGCGCGAGCGAGCCGACGCCCACGATGGCGGCGACGCCCAGGGCGATGCAGGCGAGGAAGATGCGGAAGCCGGCCAAGCCGCCGCGCAGGCTGCGCAGCGCGAGCTTCAGAATGACCGCGAAACCCGGGCGGACGGCGGGGCTGGGGGCGAGCACGGCGTCAGACCGTCGCGGCCGCGCGGGGGCGGTCGCTCTCGATCCGTCCCGAGCGGAGGCGGATCGTGCGGTCGCATTTCGCCGCGAGCGACGGATCATGCGTCACCAGCACAAGCGTCGCCCCGCGTTCACGCTTCAGGTCGAAGAGCAGATCGACGATCTGCCGGCCCGTCGCTTCGTCGAGATTGCCCGTCGGTTCGTCCGCCACGAGGATCGCCGGGTCGGC
This sequence comes from uncultured Methylobacteriaceae bacterium, assembly GCA_964400345.1. GTDB lineage: Bacteria > Pseudomonadota > Alphaproteobacteria > Rhizobiales > Beijerinckiaceae > JAIXZO01. The sequence continues at coordinate 3,448 of CAYNUN010000099.1, read as the reverse complement.
CACGAGCGCCCGGGCGAGCGCCACGCGCTGCTGCTCGCCGCCCGACAGGTCCGCCGGATAATGATCGAGCCGTCCGCCGAGCCCCACCGCGTCGAGCTCCGCGCGCGCCCTGTCGAACGCGTCCTTCGCGCCCGAGAGTTCGAGCGGGACCGCCACGTTTTCGAGGGCGGTCATGGTCGGGATCAGATGGAAGGACTGGAAGACGATCCCGATCCGTCGTCCGCGGAACCGGGCGAGCGCGTCCTCGTCGAGCTTCGTGAGGTCCTGCCCGTCGACCATGATGCGTCCGGAGTCGGCGCGTTCCAGCCCGGCCATCGCCATCAGAAGCGTGGATTTTCCGGAGCCCGAAGGCCCCACGAGGCCCACCGCCTCGCCATGCGACACCGAAAGGCTCACGCCCTGCAGGATATGCACGCGCGATGCGCCGCGACCCAGACTGAGATCGACGTTTTCGAGTTCGATCGCCTTGACCATCAGGGGGCCTCTCCCGATCTTCGGTTCCATGAACAGACGAAACTCCGCCCCCACGGTCGTTCCGCATCCTCAGCCGGCATATGGGGAGACTTCGCGCTGCGTAAAGGCGGCGATCGCGGTCTGCGCCATGGTCCTTTTCGTCGCGGGGCTTCTCGCTTCGTCCGGAGAGCCCGCGACGGCCCGCACGCTGCGCCTCGTCGCCTTGGGCGACAGCCTCACCGCGGGCTACGGTCTCGCCCCGCGCGACGCGCTGCCCGCGGCGCTCGAAAAGGCTCTGAAGGCGCGCGGTCGCAGCGTCGAGATCGAGAATGCGGGCGTTTCGGGCGATACCAGCACGGGCGGTCTCGCACGGGTCGACTGGTCGGTGCCCGACGGCGTCGACGGCGTGATCCTCGCGCTCGGAGCGAACGACGCCCTGCGCGGCGTCGATCCCGAGGTCACGCGGCGCGCGCTGGACGAGACGATCCGCCGGCTCAAGGCGCGCGGCATTCCGGTCATGCTCGTCGGCATGTATGCCCCGCGCAGCTACGGCGAGGATTTCATCCGGCGCTTCGATTCGATCTTTCCCGACCTCGCGCGCGAGCATGATCTCGTGCTGCACCCCTTCATCCTCGAAGGCGTCGCGGGCGAGCCGCGGCTCAACCTTCCGGACGGCATCCACCCCACCGCCGAAGGCGTCCGGCTGATGGCGCAGGGCATGGCCGCGCGCGTCGAGGTCTTCCTCAGCCGCATCGCTTCCGGGTCCTGACCTGCGCCGGGCGGTCTGGCCGGACGGCTCCGTTCATGCTTTGAAGCGGCTCCCGCATACGCGTTCTCCCGGAGTCGCCTCTCATGGAACATCGTCCCCTCGGCCGCACCGGCCTGAAGGTCAGCCTGATCTGCCTCGGAACCATGACCTGGGGCGAGCAGAACACCGAGGCCGAAGGCCACGAGCAGATGGATTACGCGCTCGACCGCGGGATCGACTTCTTCGACACGGCCGAGCTTTACGCCGTGCCGCCCAAGGCCGAGACGCAGGGCCGGACGGAAGAGATCATCGGCACCTGGTTCCGGTCGCGCGGCAATCGCGACAAGGTGATCCTCGCCTCCAAGGTCGTCGGCCGCACGCCGATGGACTGGTTCCGTGAAGGCCGCATTCCGGCCGAACTGAACCGCAAGCAGATGACGGAAGCGCTGGAGAAGAGCCTCAAGCGCCTGCGGACCGACTATATCGACCTCTATCAGCTGCATTGGCCCGATCGCCCCATGCCCTGGGGCTCGATCCCGACGCATTTCAAATGGAACGAGATGAACGGCGCGTCCAACCCCGTCGAAGAGATCCTCGACGTGCTGGGCGACTTCGTGAAGCAGGGCAAGGTGCGCCATGTCGGCCTCTCCAACGAGAGCCCCTGGGGCACGATGAAGTTCCTGCAGGCGTCCGAGGCGCGCGGCCTGCCGCGCATCGCCTCGGTGCAGAACGCCTATCATCTGCTGAACCGGCTCTATGAGACGGGCATGGCGGAGATCTCGATGCGCGAGGATGTCGGCCTGCTGGCCTATTCGCCGCTCGCGCAGGGCTATCTCACGGGCAAATACCGCAACGGCGCGCTGCCGAAGGGCTCGCGCAAGCAGCTCTTCAACCGGCTCCAGCGTTACGAGAAGCCCGGTTCGGCCGAGGCGATCGACGCCTATTGGGCGTTGGCGGAGGAGTTCGGGCTCGATCTCACCAAGCTCGCGCTGGCCTTCGTGAACACGCGCCCCTTCGTCGCCTCGACGATCATCGGCGCGACGACGATGGAGCAGCTGAAGACCTGCATCGACTCGATCGACGTGAAGCTCACGCCCGAGATCGAGGCCCGGATCGACGCCATCCATCAGGTGCACATGAACCCGGCGCCGTAAGGCCGGGTTCTCTCCGTCGGGGCCTTGAGAATCGCCGGAGCTCCGTTTCATCCTGAACCCGGGCGGCCTTCGGGCCGTTCGGTGCAGGGTCCCGGCGGAGGGTGCGTCATGCCTCGGCTGTTCACCGGTCTCGAAGTCCCGGACGAGGTCGCCTCGACCCTGTCCATGATCCGCGGCGGATTGCAGGGCGCGCGCTGGATCGATCGCGACAACTATCACGTCACGCTGCGCTTCATGGGCGACATCGACGACCGCACCGCGCGCGACGTCCACGAACTGCTCTTCGACGTCCGCCCGCGCCGCATCCGGCTCAAGATCGAGGGGCTGGGCGTCTTCGGCGGCGACCGTCCCCGCGCCGTCATCGCGACCGTCGCGCCCACGCCCGAACTCGCGGAGCTTCAGGCGGAGCACGAGCGCATCATGCGCCGCGTCGGTCTTCCGCCGGAGGCGCGGAAATTCACGCCGCACGTCACCTTGGCCCGTCTGCGCTCCGCCTCGCCCCGGAGCGTGGCGCATTTCCTGTCCGACTACGGCCATTTCCGGCCGATGACCTTCGATCCGGACCGTTTCGTCCTCTATTCCTCCCGCGATTCCGTCGGCGGCGGCCCGTACATCGTGGAAGAGACCTATCCGCTGCAGTGACGGCCGATGGCGCGGCCATCATCGCTTCGCAGGTCGTCCGCCGAAGACTGCCGGGCTTCACTCTTGTCATCCCGGGCCGCGAAGCGGACCCGGGATCCAGTCTTCCGGGGGTCGGTGTGCGGCTGGGCCTTTTTTCTGGATCCCGGCTCTCCGCTGCGCTCCAGCCGGGATGACACCATGGGACGAGGCTGCCGGCGCATTTCCGAACCTGAACGGCGACGACGGGGAATGTCGTCGGAGCGCCGATCCGCCCTATCTTCCCCTGCAGGAGGACGATCTCATGCCCGCTTTGCTCACCGACGTCGAACGCGCGCGTCTTGCCGAGGATCTGCCGGAATGGCGCATGGTCGAAGGCCGCGACGCGATCACGAAGCGCTTCGTCTTCAAGGATTTCAATGCCGCTTTCGGCTTCATGGCCCGCGTCGCGCTCGTCGCGGAGAAGATGGACCAT
>CAYNUN010000098.1:2137-7205 GCA_964400345.1 uncultured Methylobacteriaceae bacterium | reverse complement strand
CTGGCGGAACTGCTGTCCCCCGGCGACGTGATCATCGACGGCGGCAACACCTTCTGGAAGGACGACATCCGCCGCGCCAAGACATTGGCGGAAAAGGGTATTTCCTATGTCGACGTCGGTACGTCCGGCGGCGTCCACGGCCTCGACCGCGGCTATTGCCTGATGATCGGCGGGCCGAAGCCCGTCGTCGACCGTCTGGACCCGATCTTCGACGCGCTCGCCCCGGGGCTCGGCGACGTTCCGAGGACGCGCGGACGCGAAGCGCGCGATCCGCGGGTCGAGCGGGGTTATCTGCATGCCGGGCCGAACGGAGCCGGGCATTTCGTGAAAATGATCCACAACGGGATCGAATACGGAATGATGCAGGCCTTCGCCGAGGGTTTCGATATTCTCAGAAATGCCGCGGGACCGGGCGTCGCCGAGGAGAACCGGCTCGATTTCGACCTCGCCGACGTCGCGGAAGTCTGGCGGCGGGGCAGCGTCGTCACCTCATGGCTTCTGGACCTGACCGCTCAGGCGCTGGCGGAAGACCATGATTTGTCAGGCTATTCCGGCCATGTCGAGGATTCGGGCGAAGGCCGCTGGACGGTGCAGGCCGCCGTCGAGGAGGCCGTTCCGGCCGAAGTCCTGACCGCCGCGCTCTATGCCCGTTTTCGCTCGCGGCAGGACCATACCTTCGCCGAGAAGGTGCTCTCCGCCATGCGGAAGGGCTTCGGCGGGCATGTCGAACCGAAGAAGGCGTGACCGTGATGAGCGCGGATTCTCCCGCCCTCGTCGTCCTGATCATGGGCGTGGCGGGCTGCGGCAAGACGACGGCGGGCGAGCGGCTGGCGGCCCGCACGGGTTGGGTCTTCCGCGATGCGGACTCGTTCCATCCGCCGGAAAACGTTGCGAAAATGTCGAGCGGAATCCCGCTCGACGACACCGACCGCAAGCCTTGGCTCGCCGCCATCGCGGCCTGGATGGACGAACGTTCTCAGGCCGGGGAGCCCGCGGTCGTGACCTGTTCGGCGCTCAAGCGGGTCTATCGGGACGCCCTGATCGGCGACCGGGGCTTCGTCCGTCTCGTGCATCTGTCGGGCGACAAGGCGCTGATCGCCGAGCGGATGGCGGCGCGGAAGAATCATTTCATGCCGACCGCGCTGCTGGACAGCCAATTCGCGACCTTGGAACCGCCCGGCGCGGAGGAAAACCCTCTGGTGGTTCCGATCACGCTGGCCCCCGATGCGGTGGTCGACGCGATCCTCCGGGAGTTCCGCCCGGAGGCCTGACGGCCGGCACGTCCGCTGCAAATCCGCGTTCGCGAACGGCTAAAACGCGGACGGAAGCGGATATTGGACGGAAAATCTTCGCATAAAGCGACGGAGAGCTTCGCAAAAAACGACGCTCCCGTCCGAAATCCGAGCAAAGGCGCCCGGCAGGCGGCGATCTATGCGCTGTCGCTGCTGGCGACCCGCGGCATGTCGATCGTCATGCTGCCCTACGTCACGCATACGTTGTCGCCGGCCGAATACGGCACGCTGGAGTTGCTTCAGGGTTTCGCCGACGCGATCACGGTCGTGTTCGGTTTCGGACTCGTCGAAGCGATGTTCCGTTATGCGGGCCGGTTCACCGGCGTCGACCGGAACGAACTGCCCGCGGCGGCCTTCGGGGCGATGCTCGCGCTGTCGCTGCCCTGCGCGATCCTGCTGCAGCTCTGCGCGCCGTTGTTCCTAGGCCTTCTCGGCCCGACCGTTCCGCTGGAGGCGCTGCGCTTCATCCTCGCCACCGCCTCGCTCGACGGGGTGATCGCCCTCGCGCTCGGCTGGATCCGCTTCGACGATCGACCGGGCCTGTATCTCGGGCTGGTGGCGGGCCGCTCGGCCGCGCATGTCGCGGGGGTCGTCGTGGCGCTCGAAGGCGGCTACGGCGTCACCGGGATCATGGCGTCGGGCTTCATCGCTTCGGCGGGTCTCGCCTGCGTGCTGCTGGTCCTGCATCGCCGCGCGGTGGGGATCCGCTTCGATGCGGCGATCGCGATGAAGCTGATCCGCTACGGCGCGCCGATCATCCTCGCGGGTCTCGCGGCCTTCGTGCTCAACCAGTTCGACCGCCTGCTGCTGGTGCCGGTCGTGCCGGTGACGGCGATCGCGGAATATGCGCTGGCGTTGAAGCTCAGCTTCCTGCTGACGCTGCTGTTCCAGCCGCTGACGCTCTGGTGGCAACCGCGCCGCATCGCCATCCTCGCGGAGCATGGCGGGCTCGAGCGCAGCGCCGCGGTGGCCTGTGTCGGCTTCGCCTATCTCTGCGTGCTCGCGACGGGATTGGCGGTGGGCGGACCCGCGCTGATCCGGCTCGCCACCCCGCCCGACTATCACGGCGCGATCGTCTTCATTCCCTGGCTGCTGCTCGCCAAGGCGATGATGCTGGCGACGGAACTCGTGGATGTGGGGGCCTATTACGCCGAAGACGGTCGCCGCCCCATGGCGATCAATCTCGTCGCCGCCGGCGCCGCGCTCGGCCTCTACATCCTGCTGATCCCCTCCTTCGGCGTCGCGGGTGCGATCGCGGCGACCGTCGTCGCCTTCGCGGTGCGGCTCGCGGCGTTTCTGGTCGTGAGCCTCAAGCGCGTCCCGATCCCGCTGCCCTGGGTGCGGCTCGCGATCCTCGCCGTCGGGTCGGCGGCCTTCGCGGGCTTCCTCCCCGCCGTCCCGGGCATCGTTTCGGGGATCGTCGCAGGCGCGGCCGCCGGACTGGCCGTCGGCCTCGCGGCCTTCCTCCTCGGTCTGCTCTCGCCGAAGGCGGAGCAGTTCTCACCCCCGTTCATCCTTCCGGAGCGAACCGCATGAGCAAGACGCGACGCCTGCTGATCTGGGCGCATTGCCATCTCCCCAAGCCCGGGGGCTTCGAGCGCCAGATCGTCGAATACGGAAAACGCATGAACCGCCGCGGCTGGTCGGTCCGGCTCTGCTGCGGCGAGGACGTGCATCGCGACGTCCGGGCCGCGCTCTACAAGGCGGGAGTGGAAGTCGTCACCCTCCGCATCGACGAACTCGCCTCCCTCGCCGTCTTCGCGCGGATCGCGACGCGGTTCCGGCCCGATTTCGTGCAGTATCATTTCGGTTCGCCGACGCCCGTCCATGCGCTCGTCGCGCGGCTTCTCGGCGCGAAGAACGTGATGCGCGATCACGGTTCGCGGACGGTGCTGATCCCTCCGCCGGCGGGCCCGATCGACCATCTCAAGCGGCTGCGCCGCGGGCTGATCGGACGGGCGATGGACCTTTATCTTCCGGTGAGCGCCTACAACGGCGAGCAGATCCGGAACGAGGTGGGCGTCGGACCGGACAAGATCCGCGTGCTGCACAATTCGATCGATCTCGAGCGCTTCCGTCCGGCGGACGACGCGGAGGAGAAGGCCCGGATCCGGCGCGTGCTCGGCTTCCCCGAAACGGGGCCGATCCTCGCTTATGTCGGCCAGCTCACCGAGGAGAAGGGCATCCCCGATCTCCTCGCCGTGCAGCAGGACCTCCTCGCCGCCCGCCCGGAGCTTTCGACGATCTGGGTCGGCACGGGGCCGCTCGCGGACAAGGTCGCGGCCGCAGCCGGACCGCGGACGCTCGTGCTCGGCAAGCGGACGGACGTGGCGGAAATTCTGCGGGCGGCCGATCTCGTGGTCGCGCCGTCGCTGTGGTTCGAAGCGTTTTCGCTGGCGCTGGCCGAAGCGGCGGCGACGGAACTGCCCGCCGTCGCCTCGCGCATCGGCGGCATTCCGGAAGTGGTCGCGGACGGGGAGACGGGACTGCTCGTCGAACCCGGCGACCGCGCGGCGCTCCGCGACGCCCTGCTGACGCTGATCGACGACCCCGCCCTGCGGCTCGGCATGGGCCGGGCGGGACGATCCCGCGTCGAGCGCATGTTCTTCCTCGATCGGCAGATCGAGACCTGGATCGGTCATGTCGAAGCGCTGTTCCCCGACCGCTCCGGAACCGCCCCCGAAACCCGCACGACCCGAACGGAGGTATCCTCATGAACGCCGTCACCAAACCCGTCGGCACGCTCGCATCCCCGGTGTTCGAAAAGCTCGAACGGGACGGCATCGCCGTGCTGCCGCCGCTCCTGTCGCCGAACCGGCTCGAACGCCTGCAGCAGGCCTTCGATCAGGCGCTCGAACACCCCCAGTTCAACACCTGGACGGGCTATGAGCAGAACGAGAAATGGCGTCGGCTGGTCGAGAACGTGCTGACGCTCGATCCCGCCGCGGTGCAGCTCGCGATCCACCCGCTCGTGAAGACGGTGCTCGACGCCTATATCGGCCCTGAATTCGCGTTGGTCGAAGCCCGCGGCTGGGAGACGATCGCGACGAAGACCAATTTCCACGGCTGGCACAACGACGCCTGGTTCCACCCCTCGGTGACGCAGACGAATCCGCGGGAGGTGAAGCTCGCGATCTATCTGACCGACGTGGAAAGCGGTTTCTTCAGCTACATCAAGGGATCGCACAAGGAGCGCGGCGCGGCGCGGCACTGGTCGCCCGCCGAAGTCGCGAAGATGGAGGACCGCCGGGAGAACGTGAAGGGACCGGCGGGAACCGCCTTCCTGTTCGACACGTCCGGCATCCATTGCCAGTCGACGCCCGTGCTGTCGAAGCGCAACGTGATCTTCTTCAACTATCACGACCCGGCGGTGCCGCTGCAGGACATCGACGTGGAATACGGCCGGTATCGGCCGCTGATCCTGAATGCGGGCTTCCTGCCGCCGCTCTCGGGGGAGGACAAGCGCATTCTCGGCTTCGGCTCGGCGCTGGGCGCGGAGGTCGGCAAGGCCGTTGTCGGCCGCGGCGTGACGCGCCGCTATCCGATGATCCACGACACGCTGCGGGCGGTGATGAAGCTGCGCCTCGAGATTCAGGAGATGGATCGCCAGCGCCGCCGCGTGACCGGAAAGCTCGGGCGGATGTTCGGGGGCCGCGCCGCGCATTGAGCGCGGGCGGCCGCGTCCGTCCGCGCTCTAGAAAGGCGGGCGGACGCGGGCTCCGGCCGCCGGGCCGCGCCCCGGAACCCTGCGCGGCGGGGGGAGCGGCCTGCGGGGG
>CAYNUN010000098.1:0-2127 GCA_964400345.1 uncultured Methylobacteriaceae bacterium | reverse complement strand
GTTGTTCGGACGCGGCCCCGCGCTGTGCGCGGGGGCGGCCGCGCCCGCCCGCACCCTCGACGGGGGGGCGGCCGCGGGGCTCCGGCCGCCGGGCCGCGCCCCGGGAGCCTTCTCGGCGGGGATCGCGGCCTTCAGGGACGGGGCGCTTTCGCCCGAGCATTCCGTCGAACCAAGGCTTCTGGTCGAGAACCGCGCCGACGAAGACGGCGCGGTGATCCGCATTCGCGCCGACATCCACGGTCATGACGGGGACGCCGCCCAGCATGCTCTGGGTCATTTCCGGCAGGCGGGCGATCCCGATGGGCGTCACCTCGTCCTTGCCGCCCTGATAGGTCCGAAGCGGCGTCTTCGAACGCCGGCGATAGACTTCGTTTCCGTCGAGCGTCCGCCAGTAGGCGCTGTCTCCGGTATCGGCCGAGGCCCGGAATTCGGGTTTCAAGAACTCGGCAAGCGTCGGCTTCGTGGCGCCGTAGAAAGTCGTGAAGTCGCTTCGTCCGGCAAAGAGATCGCGGGCGGCGGCGAGATATTCCGGACGGATCGCCGTTTCGGCGAGCCCCGGCAGACCATGATAGTTCTCGTGCGCCTGAAGCTGGATGGCCATCACGCCGGGGAGATAGACCGCATCGATCGGCTGCGGATTGTTCATCCAACGCGTGACGGTGACGCGGATGTCCACGGGTGCGCTGGCGGCCGCGGCCGCCGTGACCGGCGCGCCCAGCGCTTCGAGTCTCTGCAGCAACGCCATGGTCACCCAACCGCCCTGCGACCATCCGCTGATGAAGAGCTTGTCGGGCGTCCTCCCCAAGGATTCCAGAACGGCCTTCGAAGCCTGCAGCATGTCGTAGGTGGCCTGCTGGGTGCTGTTCTTGACGAGATAGGAGTCGGGAAGCGTCGAGTCTCCACGGCCGAAGTAATCCGCTCCGATCACCGCATATCCCTGAGACGCGAAGCGCGCGATCATGATCCGCGTTTCCATCGAGGAATCGGGATTGGACGGAACGAAGCTGCGGTCGAACACCGTCCCGTGCTGGTAGGACACGACGGGCAGGGTCTTGGCCCCGTTGTCGGGCACCGCGACGAGACCGGACGCGACGGTCGGTCGATTGTTCCATTCGGGAACGACCGAGGCGTAGCGCACCTTGTAGAGCTTCACCCCGAAGCGTGCGGGCGGAAACTTGCCCCGAAACTCCGTCGGCATCGTCGACGAGGCCATGAACGCGTCGAGTTCCGTGCCGAAGATCCGGTCGAGCCGGGCAAGGTCATAGGTTCCGACGAGTCGATATTCGATGCCCGGGCCGACCTGCGTATAGCCCGGCGTCTGCGCGGATGAAGGGGACGAAGGCCCGAACCACGCCGCAAGGCTCATGAGACAGACCATCGCCGCCGATCGAAATCCGTTCAAAAGAGTCGTCATCCGCCCGTCCTTCGTCCCCGCACGCGCCGCAACGGCACACCTCAAGGTTGCAAATTCTGCGCAAAGGCGGGGGAAGGCAATGAGGGATTGGAACGGCTCCGTCGATGCGGGCATCGCCCATTATTTGGGCGCGCGGCCCGTCGCTCTGCCCGCGCGACGTGCAGACGGACGGCCGCATCCGGAAAAATCCGCATGAAAACCGGAGAAAGGCCCGCCGGCACGGCCCCTGCAATCAGGCTTCCCGACTTCGATCCGGGAGGCTCCCATGGCGACTTTCGACGACCCCTTCAATTCCAAGTACCGACTGCGCAGCCGCGGCTGCTCCTGCGGGGCGCATGACTCGCAGACGGAACATGACGAGGCGCTTGCGGGCGACGCGCAGGCCCGCCGCGTCGTGGAGGGGGCCGTCATGCGCGCCCTCTTCCCGCAGGACGCGACGCGCCGCGCCTTTCTGAAGGCGGTGGGCGCGCCGACCGCGCTGGCCGCGATCTCGCAGTTCTTCCCGCTGGCGACGGCGACCGAGGTCTTCGCGCAGACGGGCAAGCCGGAGAAGACGGACCTGAAGGTCGGCTTCATCCCGATCACCTGCGCGACGCCGATCATCATGGGCGCGCCCATGGGCTTCTATGCGAAGCAGGGGCTCAACGTCGAAGTGGTGAAGACCGCCGGCTGGGCGGTGATCCGCGACAAGACGCTGAACAAGGAATACGACG
>CAYNUN010000097.1:0-7214 GCA_964400345.1 uncultured Methylobacteriaceae bacterium | reverse complement strand
TCGGGCTTTCGACGGAGACGGCCTATCTCTGGACGCTGCCGATGTTCCACTGCAACGGCTGGTGCTTCCCTTGGGCCGTCACGGCGGCGGGCGGCACGCATGTCTGCCTGCGCCGGATCGAGCCGCGAAACCTCTTCGACCTGATCGCGCAAGAGCCCGTCACGCATCTCTGCGCCGCGCCCGTCGTGCTCACCATGCTGCAGCACGCGCCCGTATCGGACAGGCGCAGCTTCGAGCATGGTCCCGTCCGGATCGCGACGGGCGGGGCCGCGCCCCCGAGCGCGGTCATCGACGGCATGGAGCGGCTCGGCTTTTCCGTCACGCATCTCTACGGCATGACGGAATGCTTCGGCCCCTCGACCGTCTGTGTTCCGCAGGAGGATTGGGCGGAGCTGCCGCTCTCCGAACGGGCCGCGCTGATGGCGCGGCAGGGGGTCAATCTCGTCACGCTCGCGGAGCAGACGGTCCTCGACGCCGCAGATCGCCCCGTTCCCGCCGACGGGCGGACGCAAGGGGAACTCTGCCTGCGCGGCAACACCGTGATGAAGGGCTATTTCCGCAATCCCAAGGCGACGGCGGAGGCCCTGCGCGGCGGAAAACTCCGGACGGGCGACATCGCCGTCCTGCATCCCGACGGCTATGTCGAGATCAAGGACCGGGCCAAGGACGTGATCATCACGGGCGGCGAGAACGTCTCCAGCCTCGAAGTCGAGGAGGTGCTTTATCGTCACCCGGCCGTGATGGAGGCCGCGGTCGTGGCGCGACCCGACCCGAAATGGGGCGAGACGCCCTGCGCCTTCGTCACGCTGAAGCCCGGCGCGGAGAATGTCGACGCGGCGGACGTGATCGCCTTCTGCCGATCGAACCTCGCGGGGTTCAAGGTTCCACGAAGCGTCATCTTCGGGGAACTGCCGAAGACCTCGACGGGCAAGATCCGGAAATACGTGCTGCGCGAAAAGGCGCGCGAAGCGAGCGAGACCGCGGGGGCGTGAGACGGACGGTGGACCGTCTCCGACCTTCCGGCCGACGACGCACCGGCACGTCCCGCCGTGATCGTGTATGACGGCTCCGGCTTCAGCAGCACGGTTCCCGCTCTTGTCCCGCTTCTCCTCCATCGCCTTCGTCACGAGCGACACCCCCGAAGCCAAGGCGGCGGGCGAGGCGCTGGCCGCCCTCTACGGCGACGTGCCGCCCAAATCCGCCGACGTCATCGTCGCGCTCGGCGGCGACGGGCTGATGTTGCAGACGCTGCACCGCTTCATGGGATCGGGCACGCCGATCTACGGCATGAACCGCGGTTCGGTCGGCTTTCTGATGAACGAATACAGGGCCGATGCGCTCGTCGAACGGCTCGAAGCGGCGGAACGCAGCGTCGTCCATCCGCTGCTCATGCAGGTTCTCGATGCGTCGCGCGTGACGCATACCGCGCGGGCGATCAACGAAGTCTCGGTCTATCGCCAGTCCTATCAGGCGGCGAAGCTGAAGCTTTCCGTCGACGGCAAGACCCGGATGTCGGAACTCGTTTCGGACGGCGTTCTCGTCGCCACGCCCGCAGGCTCCACGGCCTATAATCTCTCGGCGAACGGCCCCATTCTCCCGCTCAACGCGCCCATGCTCGCGCTGACGCCGATTTCCGCCTTCAGGCCCCGCCGTTGGCGCGGTGCGCTGCTGTCGGACCGGGCGAAGATCACCATCGACGTGCTCGAAGCCGACAAGCGTCCCGTCAGCGCCGTCGCGGACCATTTCGAATTCCGCTCGGTGCTGCGCATCGACGTGTCGATGGACCACTCCGTCGATCTCGTGATGCTGCACGACCCCGACCACAGCCTCGACGAGCGGATCCTGCGCGAACAGTTCGGCTGACGCGATCAGGCGGCGCTGGCGAGTTCCGGCCGCAATTCGCGGATCTCCGCGCCTTGGCGCTCCCGAGCCGGGCGTTCGGAAGGCGGTGCGACGCCCTCCTCCGACATCTCGGCCTCGGCCAAGGCCTCGATCCGCTCGTTCTCCTGCAGCGACGGACGCAGCAGAACCGGCGCCTCCATGAAGATTTCGGCCACGACGCGCCGCCGCGTCTCGCGGGCCTCGTCGCGGGCGAGGACGAGATCCATGCGGCGCAGCATGGCGACGACGGGATGCGCGTCGGTCACGCCCGCTGCGGCGCAGGCGGCCAGAACCTCGGCCAAAGCGCCGCGGCCCAGCGGTTCGGTCTGCGCGAATCGCGGCGGACGAGCCTCGAGCGCCGCCTCGAACACCGGGCGCAGGGGCTCCGGCAGCGCCGCCTTGCGATACAGGATCCAGAATCCCGTACCCTCCACGAGGCCACGTGCCTTGGCGAAGGGGACGGAGGAGAGATCGCCGAGGACCGCGGCGAGAAAGCCGACCTGACCTTCGAGCAGACTGCGCAGGACAAGTCCGGCGGTCAGGAATTCGGAGCGTCTGAGGAAGGAAACGAGGCCGGGAAGTTCGGCCTCCGGACACTCCGCCGCCCGACGGATCACGGTCGACTCGGCGATGTCGCGGAATTCGGCCTCCTTGTGCGTGCGCAGGGACGGCGGCCCCGAATCGACGCGGCTCGCGCGTTCGGCCTCCGCCAATTCGGCGAGAAGCTTGATTTCGCGCGGCGCATCGACGCGCTCCAGCACGGCGCGCGCGACCCCTTCGGCGCCGCCGTGCCGCTGCAGGATCGTTTCGAGCGAAAAGGCGGGAAGCGCCGCTTCAGGATTGGAGAGCAGGCGCAGCGCCACGTCGGCGGAACCGATATGGGCGAGAGCGGCCGAGACGGGCGCCGAAAGAGCGGTCCGGCCCGCGATCGCAAGATGAAGATCGGGATGGCCGAGACCGGCCGCATCGACGAGTTCGGACGAGGTCAGGAGCGGCGAACGCCCCAGAACGATGCCTGCGATCTCAGGCTCGTCGGACGCGAGCGCCACAACGATGTGTCGCGGGGCGTCCTCCGAGTCGGCGAGCGCCTCCGCGAGCGCACGACGAACCTCGATCGACTCGTCGTCGAGCATGGCCGTCATGGCCACTTCCATCCTCGCCCGCTCGTCGTCCGGGAGGGGCGACCGCAGATAGGCCTGAGCGAGGAGCCCCGTGGCGCCGGCACGGGCCGACCAGGGAGCCGTTTCCACATAAGCCAAGAAGCGGTTCGCGATCATGGGGGATGCCGACTCGGGTTGCCGTTGTTGAAGAGAATGCTCGCGGATTAAGGTAAACGGATCGTGAAGATGCGGATTCGGGAGGAAGAGATCATGGCGGTCGACGCGGCGAAGCTCGATGCGGGCCGGCATCCGCGCGGGGGCTTGTGGTTCGAAGACTTCGTCGAAGGCTCGGTGATCGAGCATCGTCTGACGCGGACGGTGACGCAGTCGGACAACATGCTGTTCTCGAACATGACGCTGAACCCGCAGCCTCTCCATATCGACGCGCATTTCTGCGCGACGGAGACGGAATGGGGCCGCCCCCTGATGAACAGCCTCTTCACGCTCGGGCTGATGATCGGGATTTCCGTGAACGACACGACGGTCGGCACCACCATCGGCAATCTCGGCATGACCGACGTCCGCTTTCCCAACCCGTTGTTCGAGGGCGACACGATCCGCTGCACGAGCGAGATCGCGGCCAAGCGGGAGTCGAAGTCGCGGCCCGACGCGGGGATCGTCGAATTCCTGCATCGCGCCTACAAGCAGGACGGCACGCTGGTGGCGGAATGCCGCCGCCAGGCCTTCATGCGCAAACGCCCGGTGACGCCATGAGATCGCTGCTCTTCGTGCCCGGAGACGCGCCGGCGAAGATCGCCAAGGCGGCGGGATCGGGGGCGGACGTCCTGCTTCTCGACCTCGAGGATTCCGTCGCGCCTTCCGCGAAAGCCGCGGCACGCGCGACGCTGCGCGAAGCGATCGCCGATCTCAGGGCGGGAGGCGCGGCGTGCCGCCTCTTCGTCCGGGTCAACGCGCTCGACACCGGACTGATCGACGCCGATCTCGACGCCGTGATGCCCGCAGGGCCTGACGGCATCATGCTTCCGAAATGCGCGTCGGGCGTAGACGTGCAGCATATCGCGGCGAAGATCGCCGTGAGGGAGGCCGAAAGCGGACTGCCGGACGGAACGACCCGCATCATCGCGATCGCGACGGAAACGGCGGCCTCGCTCTTCAATCTCGGCACCTATCGCGGCGCGAGCCGCCGGCTCGAAGGCCTGACCTGGGGCGCCGAGGATCTTTCGGCCGATCTCGGAGCGGAAACCAACCGCACGGAGGCGGGCGACTACACCGATCCGTATCGGCTCGCCCGCGCTCTCACGCTCGCGGGAGCGGCGGCGGCGGATACGCTCGCGATCGATACCGTCTTCACCGCCTATCGCGACGGCGACGCGCTGAGGCGGGAATGCGAAGCGGCGCGCCGGGACGGATTCGGGGCGAAGATGGCGATCCATCCCGCGCAGGTACCGATCATCAACGCGGTGTTCACGCCGTCGCCGGAAGCCGTGGACCACGCCCGCCGCATCGTGGAAGCCTTCGCTGCCGCCCCGGACGCGGGCGTGGCGGGGCTGGACGGGCAGATGATCGACCGGCCCCATCTGCGCCGGGCGGAACGGATCCTCGCGCGCGCCGGCCTCGGACGTTGACCGGCCGCCCGGTTGATCAGCCCCCCTTGGGCCGCGTGATCGAGAAGACCTCGTCGGCGACGACATAGTCGGCATAGCCGCAGCGCGCGATCGTCTTCGCGGCGGTGATGTCGAAACGGCCGTTCACCAGGCAGGCTTCGTCGATATGCACGCCGACGACATGGCCGAGGACGAGCCAGCGGTCGAGCTTCCGGCCGTCGGCCGTCTCCAATTCCTGAATGCTCACCAGACGGCATTCGAGCGCGGCCGGCGAGGCCTTGACGCGCGGGGGTGCGACGAGCCGCGAGGGAGCGGTCTCCAACCCTGCATGGACGAATTCGCTCTCGCCGCGCGGAAGCGGCGCGGAGGTCGCGTTCATCTCGTTGCGGAGATCCCACGTGACGAGATTGCAGACGAATTCCCTCGTCTGCGCGATGAAGCTGACGCTGTCCTTCAAGCCCTCGCTCGAAAACCCGACGATCGGCGGGTTCGACGCGAAGATGTTGAAATAGGAATAAGGCGCGAGATTCACCGAGCCGTCCGGCCCGAGGGAACTGACCCAACAGATGGGGCGCGGGGCGACGATCGCCTTGATCGGATCATGCGGCAGGCCGTGGCCGTTGGTTTCGGTGTCGTAGAACATGGCGCGCACTCCGGCCGTCAGAAACGCGTCACGAGATCGGCGACGACGGGCCGCGGACGGTCGGCGGGCTTTTCGGCGGACCGGCCGACGTGAATGAAGCCCGCGATGCGCTCATGCTCGGCAAGTCCGATCGCGCTCCGAAATTCCGCATCATAGGCGTACCATTCCGTCAGCCAGTTGGTCGCGAAACCCTCCGCGTTCGCCGCGACCATGAACAGCGTGCACACCGCGCCCGCGGACAGGATCTGCTCCCATTCGGGGATCTTCGGATGCCGGGCGGCGGTGCTCACCACCGCGACGACGAGCGGCGCGCGGGAGAGACGGCCGCGCTCCTGCGCCGAACGCTCGGGATCGGCTTCCGGATTCGCGGCAGCGAAGATCTTCTCGATGATCGCACCCGCCCTGTCGCGCGCTTCGCCTTCGAAGACCACGAAGCGCCAAGGCGCGAGCTTGCCGTGATCGGGCACACGGGTCGCGACGGCGAGCAGCGCGTCGAGTTCGGCCGCGGTCGGCCCCGGCCCTTCCATCATCCGGGCGGGAACGGAGCGGCGGTTCTTCAGCAGTTCCAACGTTTCGGACAATTCGCGCATCCTCGAGGGCGGGGCGGCGGCCGATCGACGTTCATTCAAGTCCTGAACGGCGGATGACGGACGCGGACATCAGCGGGTGAGCTAAAGAGGTCGGCCTCGACGGTCAAGCAGCGCGCCCGCGATCGGAGCGCTCCGCGCGACCGAGACGAGAGAGCCCATTGACGCGGAGCGCGCCGGACGGCATCCCTGCCGCATGAGCCGTTCGTGCCTCGTCAGGATCCTCTGCCTCACGGCCGCGATCGCCGCGGCGACGCCGCTGTCGGCCCAGTCGATGCGCAACGCGCCGCTCGCGCCCTTCGATCCGGGCCCGTCGGCGGGACCGGGGCGTGCGGGCGCGAGCCTCTCCCTCTCGGCCGTGCTCGAAGGGGACGGCGGGCGCATCGAGTCCGATCTGAGCTGGCGCATCTATTCGGACCCCGCGGACGGGACGGCGGCGCAACTCGTGGCGCGCTCCGATCTGCCCGCGCCCGTCTTCTCGCTGGAACCCGGCGCCTATGTCGTGCACGTGACCTTCGGCCTCGCCGGGATGACCCGCCGCGTGGTCCTCGCCCAGCAGCCGCAGACGGAGCGCATCGGGATCCCCGCCGGAGGACTCGTGCTTCGTGCGCAGATCGGCGACTCTCCGGTGCCGCCGGAGAAGCTGCGTTTCAACGTCTTCGTGCCCGTCGGCTCCGATCCGGAAGGCCGGCTCGTGGCCGCGAACGTGGCGGCGGGCGTGCTGCTGCGCCTGCCCGAAGGGCAATACAGGGTCGTTTCCAGCTACGGCAATTCCAACGCGATTTCGACCGCCGATCTTCGCGTGGAGCCCGGGAAGGTCCTCGAAGCGACGCTCCGCCATCGCGCGGCCACGGTGACGCTGAAACTCGTTCTCCAGCCGGGCACGGAAGCGCTGGCGGGGACGACCTTCAGCGTGCTGACCCCGGGCGGCGATACGGTGCGCGAGGCCGCGGGCGCGTTTCCGACGATGATCCTCGCGGAGGGCGAATACGTCGTCATCGCCCGCCATGGGGGGAAGGTCTACACGAGCGAGGTAAAGGTCCGGTCGGGATTCGATCGCGACATCGAGGTGATCGCGCGTTAGCCTGTCTCTGCGGCTCGCCCGGCGGGTCCGCTCGGGAGGAACCGCCGATGTCGAAGCTCCGGACCCGCGTCGTGATCGGCCTGTTCGCGTGCATCGCTCCCGTCGCGACGGCGAGCGCGGACGTGGAAGAGGGGCGGCGGATCGCCGAGCGCTGGTGCGCCGCATGTCACGTCGTGTCGTCGGAACAGCGGACGGGCGCGGAAGCGCCGCCCTTTTCGGAATTGGCGAACCGCTACGACTTCAGATCCCGGCCGCTTGCGGAGATCCTCGCAGGCCCGCATCCGGCGATGCCCG
>CAYNUN010000096.1:0-7219 GCA_964400345.1 uncultured Methylobacteriaceae bacterium | reverse complement strand
TGGGGTTTGCCATGCCGCTTCCGTTGCCGGTCGCGCGGTGCGCTCTTACCGCACCTTTTCACCCTTGCCCGGGCCGGAGCCCGGGCGGTTCGTTTTCTGTGGCACTTTCCCTGGGGTCGCCCCCGCCGGATGTTGTCCGGCACCGTGTCTCCATGGAGCCCGGACTTTCCTCGATCCCGAAGGACCGCGACCGTCCGGCCGACCTGCGCCTCACGGGAATAGGTGCGCGGCCCCGAGGATGCAAGGGCGATCAGCCCGCCCGGGCCAGGATGGTCTTGGCTTTCCGGCAATAGGCGACGTTGGCCGCGTTCGGCCGCGAGGCGTAATGCCCGCTCTGATAGCGCATCACGGTCTCGCAGGTGTCGCCTTGGGACAGCCTATAGGCTTGAGCCAGATACATGATTCCGTATTTCAGATTGGTCTCGGGATGGGTCAGACCCTCCGCGTCGCCGGCATAGCCGAGGCCTCGGGCGGTCGGGAGGAGGATCTGCATCAGGCCGATCGCGCCGGCATTGTAGGCCTTGGGATCATAGCTGCTTTCGATCCGCATCACCGCGTCGGCCAGTTCGGGCGGAAGGCCGTGAAGGCGGGCATAGCGTTCCACCAACTCCTTGTAAGGATTGGCGAGATCGACGCCGCGCGGCTTCGGGGCGGCGGGCTCGTCGACCGTCTTCGACGGAGCGGGACGAGATGATGGCGGCCGGGTTTCGTCATAGGCGCCCACGGCGATCGCCAGGATCTCCAAGGGATCATGGGAAGGGTCCGTCTCCGGGCCGGAACGGGCGGCCGGAACCGCGGGAACGGCACGGGCCGGACGCCGCGGCGTTTCATCGTAAAAGCCTGTCGCGACACGGAAAAACTCCTCCGCATCATCGATCGCGACGATCTCGCCCGCAGGCGCGGCGGCGGGCTTGGAGTCCGTCTTTCCCGTCGGCGCCGCATCGGCGGCACGGGCCGCGAGGACCCCGATCGCAACGGTCGCACAGAGCGCGAAAGCTCGCGGAATGCTGGACATCGGCATGCTCCCTTCGGTCGGTCGAGCACGGGCCGTCGTCGAGACGGGCCGCGTGACTCGGTCTCATCGAAGCGCCCGAAGCCCGGGCGCGGCGTCTTACGGAACCGGACGGGGGAGCCCGCCCGGTCGGCGATCGGAGCGCGCGGCGGCGGTTCCGAGGCGGAGCGAAGGAACGAGCGGGCCGGCCGCTCGATTTCGTTCCGAAATCAGTAGAAACCTCTATTTCTGAAGCGGTACGCTGAATTACGCCATTTATCGGCTCCTTAAACCGTCTTCAAGCATGAAATTACGTAACGTTAACTGATTTTTTTATTGAACGTCAATGCAGGTTTTTAGGATTTTTTGTGTCCATGTTGTTCAAATATTTGCAATGTATATTTTCTTATTGAATATTTGGATTATAAAAATTTTCTAAGTATTGATCAGTCCGCATTCTTACGAACGGGAACTTCGCGGCGCGACGGGAGTTTCCCCAGCGACAGGTCCGTCGGTGGGCCTCCGAGGGGAGAGACGACCGTGAAGAAAGCGCTCCTGATCGTGTCGACGGCGCTGATGCTCGCGGCCTGCTCGCAGTCCGATCGGATGACGGGCGGCGCGACGACGGGCTCGGTGATCGACGGCGCTTCGGAGAGGAGCGCGGGCGGCCCGCTCTGCTGGTACAGCCGTTATCATGAGAGAACCGTCTGCCGGCGATGACCGGCGCTTGACCGCGCCCTGCCGAACCGTTTCCCTGCGCGGCGACGCGGGAGGCGATCTTGGGCGTGTGGGGCAAGCTGGGCGGTGTCGGAATCGGTTTCGCCGTGGGCGGCCCTCTGGGTGCGCTCCTCGGCGGGCTGGCCGGGCATTACGCCTTCGACGCGGAAGAGGCCCTGTTCGCGCCCGACCCGGAACTGGTCTTCTCGACGGGCCTCGTGGCGCTCGCGGCCAAGATGGCGAAGGCGGACGGCGTGGTGACCCATGACGAGGTCGCCGCCTTCCGGCGGGTCGTCGACGTCGCGCCCGACGAAGTCGACCGGGTGAAGAGGCTGTTCGATCTCGCCAAGGAGACGCCGCACGGTTTCGAGGCTTATGCCGGGCAATTGGCGGAACTGTTCGCGGGCCGTCGCGACCTGTTGGAGGACGTGCTCGACGGTCTCTTCGAGATCGCCAAGGCCGACCACGCGATCCATGAGGCCGAATTGCGCTATTTCCGCCGGGTCGGCGGGATCTTCGGTTTCGACGACGCCGCGATGGACCGGATCGAGGCCCGGCATATGGTGCGCAAGGACGACCCTTGGCGGATCCTCGGGGCCGATCGCGGCATGTCCGACGTCGAGTTGCGCGCGCTCCGCCGCCGGCTGATCACCGAGCACCATCCCGACCGCCATATCGCGGCCGGCCTGCCGCCCGAAGCGGTGAAGATCGCGGGCGATCGCCTTGCGGCCATCAACGCCGCCTGGGAGAAGGTCGCCGCCGAACGCAGGCTCGACCGTACGCCGTGACCGCTCCCGCTCCCGACAGCCCGCTCGCCGTCAAGGTGGTCCCCTCCCCCAATCAGGGGCAGCGCAACGACGGCAAGCGCCCTTCGATGATCGTGCTGCATTACACGGGCATGGAGGACGGCGTCGCCGCCCTGCAGCGGCTGTGCAACCCGTTGGCGGAAGTCTCCGCGCATTATCTCGTCTGGGAGGACGGGCGGATCTTCCAGCTCGTGCCGGAAGCGGCCCGGGCCTGGCATGCCGGGCGCTCCTGCTGGCGCGGGGAGACGGACGTCAATTCGGTCTCCGTGGGGATCGAGATCGTCAATCGCGGCCATGATTTCGACTATCCGGATTTCCCGGAGGCGCAGATCGAGGCGGTGATCGCGCTCTGCCGCGACGTCGTCGCGCGCCACGGGATGGACCCTGCGATGGTGCTCGCCCATTCCGACGTCGCGCCCGACCGCAAGCGCGACCCCGGCGAGAAATTCCCGTGGGAGAAGCTCGGTGCGGCGGGGCTGGGAGGATGGGTTCCTCCCGCGCCGATCGCGGGCGGCCGCGCCTTCTCCCGCGGCGAGGAAGGCCAGCCGATCCGGGCGCTTCAGGCCATGTTCGCGATGTGCGGCTATGCCATCGAAATGACGGGCGTGTTCGACGAGAGGACGGAACAGGTGGTCGCCGCGTTCCAACGCCGGTTCCGGCGGGACCTCGTCGACGGCGTCGCCGACGCCTCCACGATCACGACGCTTCGGGACGCGATCGCGGCCCGGCGCTGACCGCGGCTCGGCCGCGTCTTCTGCCCGCCATGCGCCCGACCACGATCGTGGCGACCACAGCCGCCGCCGCGAGCCATGTGACGGCGTCCGTCGTTTCGTCGTTGACGGGACCGACGATGAGCAGGGTGACGAAGGTCTGCAGCAGCTGCACCTGACTGACGCGCGCGACGCCGCCCATGGCGAGGCCCGCATTCCAGAAGAAGAAGCCGATATACATCGAGAACAGGCCCACATAGCCGAAGGCCAGCCACGACCGCAGGCCGACCGCCGCCGGATCGACCGGGCCCCACCACAAGGTCACGGGCACGGTCAAAGGCAGCATGATGACCACCTGCCAGGAGACGACCTCCCAGCCGGGCATGCGCTTCGCTACGCCGGCGGAGATCGCGTAGCCCGCGCCGGCGGCAAGGGCGGCGCCGAGCAGAATGAGGTCGCCCGTCGCGAGCCCGGCCTTGCCCGTAGCGCGCATCGCGTAGGCGACGATGACCGCCGCGCCCGTCAAGGCCGCAACCCAGAACAGGGGCGACGGCCGTTCCCGCGCGAGAACCGCGCCGCAGGCGGCGGTGACGAGCGGGATGAGACCGAGAAAGACGCTGCCGTGGGCGACGGGCAGCAGCGTCATCGCCCAAGAGGTGAGGATCGGAAAACCGGCCACGAGCAGAACAGCCGACAAAGCGAGCCGGCCGAGCTCGTCCTTGGCCGGAAGCGGACGACGGAGCAGCAGGAGGAGCGGCAGCGCGACCACCGCGGCGAGCGCCGCGCGGCCGGCCCCGACGAAGACGGGATCCAGCGTCTCGACGGCGATGCGCGTGGCGGGGAGCGTGCCCGCGAACACCACGATGCCGACGAAGCCGAGGAGCAGACCGAGCGTCTCGCGTGAAAGGCCCTTCACGGTGCGGCGATCGGGGTGGCGGCATCCGCCGTCGCGACGCGGCAGGTCGCGCCGCAGAAGCGGCCCAGGAGATCAAGGAGGTCGGCGACGGCGGCGTCGAGTTCCCCCTGCCCGTTCGACTGGATCGTGACGACGGCACGGCGCGTCGCGGGGGTGATGACCGTGCGGGCGTCCTGCCGCCAGTTCCAGCGGCGGCAGAGGACGTGCCGCGCATCGGCATAGACGACCTCGCCCTCCTTGGGAGGATCGTTCGGATCCTCGCCGGGCTCGGCGGCCATGTCGATGAAGCCGTCGCCCGGCTTCGAGAAGCGGAAGGCGAACGGCCCTTCGCAGCGGTCGAGATCGTCCGCGCCCACGCAGAAGACGTGGCCCAGCGAGACGGCGTTGTAGGCGTCCACGAAGCCGTTGATGCGGGGCAGCGGCCGCTCGGCCAGCGTGTTCTTGACGATGCGTTCGACCGAGCAGCGATAGCTCGTCTTCTTGATGCCGAAGGCCTTGTAGGCCGCGCGCCAGACGGCGACGCCCGGAATCTCGGAGAGTTCCGTGCCGCTCCAGCGTGCGCGGCAGGCGGCCTCGCGCTCCGCGATCAGCGCGTCGAGGGCGGCGGGACGCTCCGCCGGGACCGTGAGGTTCTCGGCGAGGATGAAGGCGATGCGCGCCTCGGGAAAACGGGGCGCGATGTCGGCGATGGACAGGACGGGATGCATCGGGGGGGTTCGGGACGTTTCGGACGGGACAGGGCGGGGACCGTAAGGCGAAGCCACGGCCTTGTCGACGCGATCCGAAGGCCCGCGCTCCTTGCCCGGCCCTGCCGCGGCGCTTATGGATCGCACATCTCCGGACGAGGGCGGACATGCGGGCGAATCCAGCCGACGATCTCTTCACCGTGCGCGACTGGCTGCGCTACGCCGTGACGCGCTTCAACGCGTCGGGCGTGTTCCACGGCCACGGCGCGACCAATGCGGTCGACGAGGCGGCCTTCATCGTGCTCGAAAGCCTGTCGCTGCCCGTCGACGACATCAATCCTTGGCTCGACTGCCGGCTCGTCGCGGCGGAGCGGGCGCGGCTCGCCGAATTGATCGAGGCCCGGGTCACGACCCGGAAGCCCGCCGCCTATCTGCTCGGCAAGGCCTATATCCAAGGCATCCCGTTCAAGATCGACGAGCGCGTGATCGTGCCGCGCAGCTTCATCGGGGAGATGCTGTTCGACCCCGCCTTCTTCGGCGAGGACGGGATGCTGGTCGACGACGTCTTCGCGGTCGAAAGGGCCGTCGACATCTGCACCGGCTCGGGCTGTCTGGCGCTGCTCGCGGCGCAGGTGTTCCCGAATGCGGAGGTGGATGCGGTCGACCTGTCGGCCGATGCGCTCGAAGTGGCGAAGATCAACGTGGCGGAGAGCCCCGTGGGCGACCGCGTGACGCTGCATCGCGGCGATCTGTTCGCGCCGCTCGCGGGCCGGCGTTACGACCTGATCATCACCAATCCGCCCTATGTCGAGCAGGAGGTGATGGACGTGCTGCCGCCGGAATATCGGCACGAGCCGGAACTCGCGCTGGCGGGCGGCCCGGACGGGCTCGACGTGGTCCGGCGCATTCTCGCGGAGGCGCCGAAGCATCTGAACGCGGGCGGCGGGCTGTTGTGCGAAATCGGTACGGGGCGTGAGATCCTCGACGAAGAGTATCCGCACCTGCCCTTCACCTGGCTCGACACGGAAGACAGCGAGGGCGAGGTCTTCTGGATCGCGGCGCGGGATCTCGGGGTCCGGTAAAGGGGTTTCGCCTAGGCCGGGGCTCTACCGCGAGGGGGCGGCGGGCCTGAAGGAAGACGTGGATGCCCGCGTCCGCGGGCATGACGGTGGGGGGGGCGTCTTGCTTCCGGCCCCGCGAGACGGGGAAGGAAGACGTGGATGCCCGCATCCGCGGGCATGACGGTGAGGGAGGCGTCTTGCTTCCGGCCCCGCGAGACGGGGAAGGAAGACGTGGATGCCCGCATCCGCGGGCATGACGGCGGGGGCGCGGGCGTGACGATGGGGGGCTGTTTCCGGCGGCTCCGCCGCGGCGAAGCGTCCGTCTCTCTTGCGTCGTGCTGCGGCGATTCCCATGTCGACTCCGTCGATCGGAGGGACAGGCATGACCGAGCCGCGTTACGGAGACCCACGCACCGAACCGCGCCCCGAAGAGCGGTTTCCGCCGCCGCGAAGCGGGTGGCGTTGGAAAACCGTCGACATCATCCTGCTGTCGGTCCTGCCGATCGTGTTCTGGCCCGCGGGACTCGCCTTCCTCGTCTGGAAGATCTGGAACGACCGACAATCCGTGCCGGTGGACGTCGAAGACGTGTTCCGCACCGCGGGCCGCCGGATCGACGAGACGGTGCGCCGTTGGGGCGGCGAGTTCTCCGCGCGGCCGGGCCCGGCGGGGCCGACGGGCAACGCCGCCTTCGACGCGCATGTCGCGAAGCGCGAAGAGGAGATCGCGGCGCAGCGCCGGGCGCTCGACGAGGAGATCGCGGAATTCCGGCGCTTCATGGCGGAAGCGCATGGCGACGCCGGGCTCTACGAGCGCTTCAAGGCCCGTCGGGAAGGCCCTCGGGATCCTCGGCCTCAGGCTTGAACCCCGGCCGCGCCGGCATGTGCCGCACCTCGGGATGCGCGTGGTAGAAATGCCGAAGCGCCATCAGAAGCTCGGCGGCGTGATGCCTGTCGCCGCGGCGGAGCGCGGCGCAGAGATCGTCCACGATCATGTCGCGGATCTTTTCCGGCCCGTGATGCATGTGCTCCACGAGGTAATGCCCGAGCGCCGCCGCCGCGACCTCGGGCACATGCTCGTGTTCGGCGATGGCGTCGATCTGATCGCGATCGAGACCGCACATCCCGCAGATGTCGACGATGGAAATCATGGCCGCCTCCCCTGCGCGGCCCGCGGATGCGGGCCTCCGTCGATGGTCATGACGTAGGGTAAACCCGAAGGGGCGGGGACGCACGGGCGAATTTGCGGAGGAACGCTCGGCCTTGCGACGGAGCGCCCTTATTCGGCGGCCTCGACGTGACCCGCGGGGTCGTAATTGAGGATCGGGGAGAGCC